>NZ_JASJVC010000084.1:0-15112 GCF_035019905.1 Sphingomonas sp. 10B4
GGGGGGGGGGGGGGGGCGGGGGGGGGGCCCCGGGCCCCCCGGCGGGGGGGGGCCCCCCCCCCCCGCCCCGCCGCTGCCCCACCCCCAGCCCCTTCCATGAAGGGGAGGGGAGCAGCGAAGGTTGCACGCGTGGCCGCCCGCACCTAAGTCCGAAGCATGCTGACCCCAGACCAAGCCCGCGATCGCGCCGCCGATATCGTCACTCGTGCCAAGGCAGCGGGCGCCGATGCGGCCGATGCGGTCTATGCCGCCGATACCTCGCTCGATGTGGCCGTCCGGCTCGGTGCGCTCGAGGATGTCGGGCGATCGGAAAGCGCCGAGCTCGGCCTGCGCGTGTTCGTCGGCAAGCGCTCGGCGAGCGTCTCGACCTCGGATCTGTCGGTCGATGCGCTCGCGGCGCTGGTCGAGCGCGCGGTGGCGATGGCGCGCGAGGCGCCCGAGGACGCCTGGGCCGGGCTCGCCCCCGCCGACCGGCTGATGCACGGCGCGCCGCCGCTGCTCGACCTCGACGATCTCGCGCACGGCGGCGAGGAAGCCTCGCCGAGCGCGTTGCGCGATGCGGCGCAAGCGGCGGAGGATGCCGCGCGTGCGGTGCCGGGCGTCACCAACAGCGAAGGCGGATCGGCGAGCGCGGCGCGCTCGATCTGGGCGCTTGCCACCAGCCACGGTTTCGCCGCGGCCTATGCCACGACGGGCTATGGCCTGTCGGCGAGCGTACTCGCCGGCGAGGGCGGCGCGATGGTGCGCGATTACGCCTATAGCTCGAAGCGCCACCGCCGCGTGCTCGAGGACCCGACCGAGATCGGCACGCGCGCGGGCAACCGTGCGGTCGCGCGCGTCAATCCCGGGCGGCTCGCCAGCGGTCCGATGAGCGTGGTGTTCGACCCGCGCGTCGGGTCGAGCTTGCTCGGGCATCTGATCGGCGCGATTGCCGGCCAGGCGATCACGCGCAAGACGAGCTTCCTGCTCGATGCGCTCGGCACGCAAGTGTTTTCGAGCGGCGTCACCGTGCTCGACGATCCGCATCTGCCGCACGGGCTGCGCTCGCGGCCGTTCGATGGCGAGGGGCTGCCGGTGTCGCCGATGGCGATCATCGAGGCGGGGATGCTGGAGAATTGGCTGCTCGACAGCGCATCGGCGCGGCAATTAGGGCTCGAGCCGACGGGGCACGCCGCGCGCGGTGTCGGCGGTGCGCCGGGCGTGTCGACGAGCAACCTCCACATGGCGGCGGGCGACGTTCCGCCCGCGACGCTGATTGCGGACATCGTGAGCGGCGTGCTCGTCACCGAGCTGATCGGGATGGGCGTCAACGGCGTGACGGGCGATTATAGCCGCGGTGCGGCGGGTTTCCGGATCGAGCATGGCGTCGTCACCGGGCCGGTCGCGGAATTCACGATCGCGGGCAATTTGAAGGACATGTTCCGCGAGTTGACGCCAGCAAACGACCTCGAATTCCGTTACGGGATCAACGTCCCGACGATCCGGGTCGACGGGATGACGGTGGCGAGTGGCTGACGCGAAACTCGCCGATGCGGTGGCGGCGGTCGCGGCCGAGGCGGGCGCGCTCGCGCTGCGGCATTGGCGGACCGATTTCCATCGCTGGGAAAAGGCGCCCAACGATCCGGTCAGCCAGGTCGATCTCGACGTCAACACGCTGCTCCATGCGCGGCTCTCGGCGCTGTTGCCCGATGCGGGATGGCTGTCCGAGGAGACCGCAGACAATGCCGACCGGCTGGCCTGCGGGCGGGTGTGGGTGGTCGATCCGATCGACGGCACGCGCGACTATATCCGCGGGCGCGATGGCTGGGCGGTGTCGGTTGCCTTGGTCGAGCAGGGCCGCGTGACAATCGGCGTGCTCGATGCGCCCGCGCGCGGCGACATTTTCCGCGCGGCCTTGGGGCAGGGGGCGACACGCAACGGCGTTCCGATCCGCGTTGGTGATCGGCGCGAGTTCAGCGGGTCGCGCGTGCCGACCGACGGTTTGCCCAAGGTGGACAGCGATCTGGTCGTGGTCGCCAAGCCCAATTCGATCGCCTTGCGGATCGCGATGGTCGCGGCGGACGAGGCCGATCTCGTGGCCACCCTGCGCTGGGGCTATGAATGGGACATCGCGGCGGCGGCACTGATCGCCGCCGAAGCGGGCGCCAGCGTGACCGACGCGTTCGGCGCGCCGCTCGTCTTCAACACGCCGAGTGCGCAGGCGTTCGGCGTGCTTGCGACGACCCCCGGCATTCACGCCGCCGCGGTCGCGCGGTTGAGCGATCGCGCGCGCAGGTTGTCGGCGTGAGGCGGTCTGGCCAGGCGCTGTTGGTAGGTGCCGTCGCGCTCGTGCTGACGGCCTGTTCGTCGGGCGACGACAAGGAAGCGCGTCGGCGCGCCGCCGGGCCTTCGCCGTCGCCTGCGGCGCTATTGCGCGTCGCGAGCGCGTCGGCGGGCGAGACGGTGTTCGGCCAGTGCAGCGCGTGCCATTCGATCGGCCGCGACGCCGCCGACCGGAGCGGGCCGAACCTGTTCGGCGTGATGGGCGCCGAAGTCGCCAATCGCCGGCCGCGTTTTCCCTATACCGGCGCGCTGCAGGCGTTCGGCGGGCGCTGGACGCCCGAGCGGATGGATGCCTGGCTTACCAACCCCAAGCGGCTGGTGCCCGGCACCGCGATGGGGTTTGCCGGGCTGGCCGATCCGCTCGATCGCGCCGACGTGATCGCCTATCTGCAGACGCAGCACTGATGGTGGCGCCCGTTACAGCGAGCGCCCGATCAACTCCTTCATGATCTCGTTGGTGCCGCCGAAGATTCGCGTGACGCGCGCCGCGCGCCACGCCCGCGCGATCGGATATTCGTTCATATAGCCCGCGCCGCCGTGGAGCTGGAGGCAGGCGTCCATCACTTCCCATTGCAGATCGGTGTGCCAAAGCTTGGCCGCAGCGCCTTCCTCGTTGGTCAGTTCACCCTTCAAATGCCGCGCGATCGCCCAGTCGAGATGCGCCCAGCCGACCTGCAGCTTGGCCTTGAGATCAGCGAGCACGAAGCGCGTGTTCTGGAAATCGAACACCATCCCGGCAAAGGCTTTGCGCGTCTTGGTGAATTCGACCGTCTCGTCGAACGCCTTTTGCGCAGACGCCTGGACCGACACCGCGATCGACAGGCGTTCCTGCGGCAGCTGGCTCATCAGATAGATGAAGCCCTTGCCCTCTTCGCCGAGGCAATTGGTCATCGGCACGCGGACGTCTTCGAAGAACAGCTCCGAGGTGTCGGCGGCTTCCTGCCCGATCTTGTCGAGCTTGCGGCCCTTGCTGAAGCCTGCCCGGTCGCTTTCGACGAGGATGATCGACATGCCCTTCCAGGCGGGTTTGGCGTCGGGATCGGTCTTGGCGACGACGAGCGTCAAATCGGTGTTCTGGCCGTTGGTGATGTACGTCTTCGAGCCGTTGATGACGTAGTGGTTGCCATCCTTCTTGGCGGTGGTGCGGATCGCCTGGAGGTCGGAGCCGGTACCCGGCTCGGTCATCGCGATCGCGGTGATCACGTCGCCCGACACCATCTTGGGGAGCCACTGCGCCTTCTGCTCTTCGGAGCCATAGGTCTCGATATAGCCGGCGACGATGTCCGACTGGAGCGAGAAGCCCGCGGGGACGCCGTTATACGCCATCTCCTCGTCGACGATCGCATTGTAGCCGAAATCGAGCCCGAGCCCGCCATAGGCCTCGGGTGCGGTCGGGCAGAGCATGCCGATCTCGCCCGCCTTGCGCCAGAAATCCTTGGGGACGAGCCGGTCCTCCTCCCACTGCGTGACGTGCGGCACACCTTCCTTCTGGAGGAATTGGCGGACGGTCTGGCGGAAGGCCTCATGATCCTCGGTATAGGCAAAGCGGCCGGCGACGGTGTCGAGCGAGGACATTTCGGACTCTCCTAGGTTTCACGTTGCAACGCGTTTTTTGACGGTGTGCGGTGTCTTTACGCGAGCGTCAATCCCTCGCGTCATCCGCACGAAAGCGGGATTCCCGCTTTCGCGGGAATGACGAAGGGGGCTATGGTTGGCGAAATTGTAGGAGAGCGCATGTGAAACTGGCCAGCCTCAAATCCGGGCGTGACGGCAAGCTCGTCGTCGTATCGAACGATCTCGCCTGGTACGCCGATGCCGGCCACATCGCGCCGACGCTGCAGGCGGCGCTCGACGATTGGGACCGCGTGCTGCCCGATCTGCAGAACCTCGCGATCGATCTCGAGCATGAGACGATCCCGATGCAGCGCTTCCACGAACACAAGGCGGCAGCGCCCTTGCCGCGCGCGTATCAGTGGGCCGATGGCTCGGCCTATGTGAACCATGTCGCGCTGGTGCGGCAGGCGCGCGGGGCGGAGATGCCCGAGACCTTCTGGCACGATCCGCTGATGTACCAGGGCGGGTCGGACGGGTTCCTGGGGCCGCGCGACGCGATCCCGCTCGCCGACGAAAGCTGGGGCTGCGATTTCGAGGGCGAAGTCGTCGTCGTGACGGGCGACGTGGCGCTCGGCGCGAGCCGCGAGGACGCGCTGGCGGCGGTGCGGCTGGTCGGGTTGACCAACGACGTGTCGCTTCGCAACCTGATCCCGGGTGAACTGGCGAAGGGTTTCGGCTTCTTCCAGTCGAAGCCCGCGAGCGCCTTCTCGCCGGTGTTCGTCACGCTCGATTCGCTTGGCGACTGGTGGCAGGAGGGCAAGCTCCACCGCACGCTGATGGTCGATCTCAACGGGCAGCCGTTCGGGCGCGTCGCGGCAGGGGCGGACATGACCTTCGATTTCGGCACGCTGATCGCACACGCCGCGAAGACGCGCGCGCTGGGGGCGGGGACGATCGTCGGGTCGGGCACCGTGTCGAACCGAGACGCCGATGGCGGGCCGGGCAAAGCGATCAGCGCGGGCGGGGTCGGCTATGCGTGTCTGGCCGAGCTGCGCACGGTCGAAACGATCGTTGGCGGCGCGCCGAGCACGGGGTTCCTCAAGGCCGGCGACACGGTGCGGATCTGGGCCGAGGACGACAAGCATCATCCGATCTTCGGGGTGATCGAGCAGACGGTCGGCGGCGCAGCGTAAAGCGCAAGGTGTCTGCCCCCCTCCGTGCGCGTCGGCGAGGGGGGCTTCGACGGGCTCAGCCCGAACGGGCAGGGGCGGCGTCCTGGCAAAGGCTGCGCGAGATCAGTGCGCGCGGGTCGGCGTTTCGATCCGCTCATACGGGAGCAGCAGCGGTTGCTCCCCGGTCGTCCCCCGCCATGCCGTAATGCCGTAGACGCTCGCGAGCGCTGCGTCGGTCAGCACGGCATCGGGCGTTCCGTCGGCGACGAGCCGCCCACGGTCCAGCAGCAGCAAGCGATCGCAGAAACGCGCCGCGATCGACAGATCGTGCAGCACCACGACGATCAGCGCGCCACCGCGGGCCTGAGCGCGGAGCAGCGCCATCACGTCGAGCTGATGCCCCGGATCGAGCGCAGTAAGCGGCTCGTCGGCGATCAGCGCCGGTGCTCCCGTCGCAAGCGCGCGCGCGAGCATGACGCGCGCGCGCTCGCCGCCCGACAGATCGGTCGCGGTGCGATCGGCGAGATGCGCGGTCCCGGTATCGCGCAAAGCGGCGTCGATCGCGGCCTGATCGAGCAGATTAATCCGCGAGAACGGCCCGAGATGCGGCAACCGCCCGAGTCCGACGAGCCGCGCGACGCTGAGCGGCCAGTGCAGCGCATAGGCTTGCGGCAGATAGGCGATGTGGCGCGCGATCGCGGCGCTGCCGAGCGTCGCCACGTCGGTGCCGTCGATCGTCACGCGCCCCGCCGCGGGCGGCAGCAGCCCGAGCAGCGCGCGTGCCAGCGTCGATTTGCCCGCGCCGTTGGGGCCGATCACGCCGATCAGCGCGCCGTGCTCGAGCGTTACGTCGACCGCGTCGAGCACGCGACGTCCGCCGAGCTCGACCGACAGCGCCTGGGTCGCGATCGTCACCACAAGCGGCGCTCCCGCAGCAAATAATGGAGGAACACCGGCACGCCGAGGAACGCGGTCAGCACGCCGAGCTTGAGCGGCGCCGACGTCGGAACGAGTCGCGTGCCGAGATCGGCGAGCGTCAGCAGCGCCGCGCCGGCGAGCGCCGAGGGGATGAGGATCGCCGACGGGCTGCGATCGGTACGCGGGCGGACGAGGTGCGGGACGATCAGCCCGACGAAGCCGATGCTCCCCGCGACCGCCACGACGCCGCCGATCCCGATCGCGATACCGAGCATCAGCCGCAGCCGGACACGCGCGAGATCGACCCCGAGCGTGCGCGCCGCATCCTCGCCGAGCGACAGCGCGTCGAGCGCGCGACCGTCCCATAAGAGCAACGTCATGCCGATCACGACGCACGGCAGCGCGATCCAGACATCGCCGAAGCTGCGATCCTCGAGACTGCCGAGCAGCCAGGTGGTGATCTCCATCGCCGCGAACGGGTTGGGCGCGAGGTTGAGCGCGAGGTTGATCCCCGCGCCCGACACCGTCGCGACCGCGACCCCTGCGAGGATCAAGCTCAGCGTGCTTTCGCCACGCCGCGACAGCCACATCAGCGGGAGCAGCGACAGCAAGGCGCCGGTGATCGCCAGCAGCGGCAGCACGAACGGATGCGCGGTCGCCAATTGCCAGTAGATCGCGATCACCGCGCCGAGTGCCGCGACACCCGACACGCCGAGCACCCCCGGATCGGCGAGCGGATTGCGCAGATAGCCCTGCATCGACGCGCCCCCCATGCCGAGCATCGCGCCGACCAGCAGCCCGAGCAAGGCGCGAGGCAAGCGGAGCTGGAACAGGATCGCGCGGACGATCGGATCGCCGTGGCCGGTCAGCGCGGCCCACAGCGCGGCGAGCGACAGCTGCGCCGGCCCGACGAGCAGCGATGCGATCTCCGCGACGATCGCGAGCGCCAGCAGCAGCGGAAGAAGCCACACGGCATTGCGCGCGGGCAGAAGGTTCGGCACGGCAGACCTCGCTCAGGATCGGTCGGGCCCGTCGCGCATGGTCGGGGCGCCTCGTCCCAGCCGTAGCCGGGCGGCGAGCGAAAGCGAAGGAAATCGAACGTGCGGAGCTGTCGGATCGTGCTGGCGCTGACGAGCCTCGTGCTGCTGGGCGCGGCGCGTCCCGCACCGGTGCCGCGGCGGATCGTCTCGCTCAATCTGTGCGCCGACCAATTGCTCGTCGGGTTGGCGGATCGGGGCCAGATCGTCGCGCTGACCGAATGGGCGCGCGATCCCGAGCTTTCGGCAATCGCCCGGCAAGCGCGCGACCTGCCGTTTACGCATCGCAGCGCCGAGGAAGTGATGGCGCTGCGGCCCGATCTGGTGATCGGTGCGCCGTTCCAGACGCGCGCGGTGCTCGCGCCGCTCAAGGCGCACGGGCTGACGCTGCTCGAGCTGCCGCGCGGCGAGGGGGTGGCGGCGATCGAGGCGTCGATCACCACGCTTGCGGCGGCGGTCGGCCATCCCGAGCGCGGCACGCGGATGATCGCGCAGATGCGGCGCGCGCTCGCGGCGGTCGGGCCGCCGCCGGGGCGCGGGCGCGTCGCGGCCTATTATCAGCGGCAGGGGTATCTGACGGGGACGGGGACGCTCGTCGACGAGATGTTCGCGCGGGTCGGGCTGGTCAATCTGGCGGGGCGGCTCGGGCGGCCGGCGCTGTCGCAGCTGTCGCTCGAGGAGATGGCGCTCGCGCGGCCCGATTTCCTGATCCTCGAGACAGGGACGCGCGCGGTTGCCGATCGCGGGACCGCGGCGTTGCATCATCCCTTGCTCGATACCGCGGTGCCGGCGGCACGGCATCTGTATATCGAACAGGCGCAAACCGTGTGCGGCAGCCCGGCGTTTGCCGATGCGGTCGCTTCGCTCGCGGCGCAGGTACGGGCGGTGGACCGGGCGGCGGCGGCGCGGCGGCGCTGACGCTGCGCCGCGCTTTGTCACCCCGGGCTGGTCCCGGGGTCCACCGGGAGGCCAAGCCTGTTCCCGCAGCTATCGCGGCACGGTGGGCCCCGGCACAGGGCCGGGGTGACGTGGGGGGAGCTCCTAGAACTCGATTCCCTTTTGCGCCTTCACGCCCTGCTCGCGGAAGGGGTGCTTCACCAGCGTCATCTCGGTGACGAGATCGGCCATGTCGATCAGCGCTTGCGGCGCGTTGCGGCCGGTGACGACGACGTGCGTGTCGGCGGGCTTCGCCGCGAGCACTTCGAGCACTTCCTCGACCGGCAGATAGTCGTAGCGCAGGATGATGTTGAGCTCGTCCGCCACCACCATCGCATAGGACGGGTCGGCGATCATCCGCTTGACCTCGTCCCAGCCTTCGCGCGCGACCGCGATGTCGCGCGCGCGGTCCTGCGTGTCCCAGGTGAAGCCTTCGCCCATCGGCTTGAATTCGATCAGATCGGGGAAGCGGTCGAACACCGATTTCTCGCCCGTCTCCCACGCGCCCTTGACGAACTGGATGACGCCGACCTTCATCCCGTGGCCGATCGCACGGACCACCATGCCAAGTGCCGCCGAGGTCTTGCCCTTGCCGTTGCCGGTGTGGACGATCAGCAAGCCCTTTTCCTGCGTCTTGCTTTCGACGAGCTTGTCGCGCGCGACCTTGATCCGCGCCATCTTGGCATTGTGCTCTGCGTCGGTCCGTTCGGCCATCAGGGTGCTCCGCTGGGTGAGATGCGGGTCGGGTACCGCATCGCGGCGCGCGACGCCAAAGCCAAAGCGCGCGCCCTTGCGTTCACCAGCTGCCGCGATCGTCGTCGTCATCGCTGTAATCGTTGATCACGACATTTTCCTCGCCGCCGCCGCCGCCGCCAAAGCCTTCCGGGCGCTTCGTGATGCGGATTTCATCCGGGCGGCTAGGCGACCCAGGGCAAGGTGACACCGAATGCGGTGACGATCGCCGTCGCCACGCCGATCGCCGCGAGGCAGGCCGCCCCGAACACGATCGGGCGCGAGCGCGCGATCAGCGCGATCGACAGCAGGACGATCGCGAGCTGGAGTGCGGTCTCGCCGAGTTCATAGCCTTCGCCGGCGCGCGCGGCATGCGCGCCTTCCGCGCGCAAGGCATCGCCCTTGGCCTGGAGTTGGCCGATGCCGTGGCCCGCTGCGTCGGGCGCCCGAAGGCGAGCGGCCTCGGCGGCCCAGTCGCGCCGATCGGCGGGAGCGCCACCGCCGCCGTGCGCGGCGGTCTTGAGCACCGTCTCGCGGACAATCTTGGCTTGCATATAGGCGAAGGTGTCGGACGCCTCGATGCCCTTCAACAGGCTTTCGCGCGCGCTGCCCGCCGCGGCCATGTGGATCACCGCCAAGCTTACCGCGAAACCGCCGACCATCAGCGACACGCGGTCGCGAAAGCTGCGCTCGGCGGCGCGCTCGACCCGCTCGCCCGCATCGCGTTCGGCCTCGGCGCGCTCGATGGCGTCGTCGATCAGTTCTTTTGCGTCGACAGCTTCGACCATGAGACGGTTCCGGGTGAGAGCGAAGCCGTGCATTCTACGAGCAATGCGCCGCGCGACCCGCGTGAATTCGCTGTCATGATCGAGCGCGCCGACATTCTGCAACAATCGCGCTGGAAATCGCCGGACGCGTCGCTTATAGGCCTGCGCTTCGCCGAACGGGTGCGGGTGCACCGCCTCGATCGGCCAAGCGGGCGTGGTGAAATTGGTAGACGCGCGGGACTCAAAATGGCGTTTAGCCTTATAAACCGTCCAAAAAACATGGAAAAATCAACAATTTATCGTTAGGCGATCGACCTAAAAACCCTTACACATGTCTTACACAGTTTGGGGTGTTCGATATGCCAATTGAGACCCATGTTTTGATGGATGGAGCGCTTCACGTCTATCGACGTGAGAACAGCCGCTACTGGCAATGCTCGACTTACCTTGGCAGTCTGAATCATAGACAGACAACCAAAGAGGTCAATCTTGCGGCCGCCAAGGACTTCGCCCGCGACTGGTATATGGAGCGGTGCGTCGAGGATCGCCAACGCCGACGCGGTGGCGCTCCCTTGCTGGACAACCCTGTCCAGCTCCTTGTCGCCGGTCCCGGCGCGTCGACCGATGGTCGGCGTCGGCGAACGCCCACTGGACCTACCTTCGGCGATGCCGCCAATGCGTTTACCAGCGAGTTCGAGGTCATCACGCTTGGTGAGCGCAATGCCGAATATGTGAAACAGAAGTCGGATCACGTCCGCGTTCACCTCCTGCCGTTCTTCGGTAAGTTTGCTCTTGGCGACATCAACGCGGGAACGGTTCAGGAATATCGTGTTCATCGGCAGACGTCGCGGCTCGACCCCAAAACTGGCAAGCCGAAGAAGCCCGCCCGTGCGACGTTGCACGGCGAGGTGGTAACGCTGCGCCAAGTGCTGAAGACAGCCAATCGCAAGGGCTGGATCGACGCGCTTCCCGACATGTCGGCACCCTACAAGACGTCGGGCAAGGTTGAACACCGCGCGTGGTTCTCGCCGGAGGAATACAAGATACTCTATGAGGCGACGCGCGAGCGGGCGAAGAACCCACCGAAGGAGCGCTGGCGCGAGGTCTGCGAAACCTTCCACGATTATGTGCTCTTTATGGGCAACACCGGGTTACGACCCGACGAGTCTGCTCGTCTTCAGATGCGCGACGTCAAAATCGTGCAGGATGAATCGACTGGCGAGCGCATCCTGGAGATCGAGGTACGCGGCAAGCGCGGGGTTGGATTCTGCAAGTCGATGCCGGGGGCGATCCTGCCGTTCGAGCGGGTCCGAAAGCGCAAGCAGCTAAAGCCGACCGATGTCATATTTGGGAAGACACCGCGCGAGCTGATGAACACCGTGCTCGACGAGCTCAATCTGAAATTCGATCGCGATGACCATATCCGAACCTGCTACAGCCTCCGGCACACTTATATCTGCCTGCGCTTGCTCGAAGGCGCAGACATTTACCAGGTCGCCAAAAACTGCCGCACAAGCGTCGAGATGATCGAGAAATTTTACGGACGACATCTGAAGAACAACATCGACGCGTCGGCGGTCAATGTTCGCAAAGCCAAGCCGAAACCGATCGCCGCTCGCAGAAAGGTCACGAAGCCCGCGACGTGACGCGCGGTGCTCGCCTTTGGCGTTGCGCCAAAACTTGGCTGCGCTATAGGCAACCGCGTCGCGGGCGTGGTGGAACTGGTAGACGCGCTGGATTCAAAATCCAGTTCCGAGAGGAGTGTGGGTTCGACTCCCACCGCCCGCACCATCCAATTTTGCAGGTTCCAGCCCACCGCACGTGGGCTGGAACCTGCATCAGCGGAGCGCTTTGGGCTGGACGGCCCGCGTTCCGCTGCGCGAAATGACAACCGAAGGATGTTGTCATGCTGGCACTTGGCAGACCATCCGGGATGCAGCCATCGCCACAAATCGACGTCGCGAAGCGTCAATCCGCCTCACCTGATTGATTGGCTATCGCTTTATCAATCATAATTGGCCTATATCATGATCGATAGAAGGCGTCCTATCGATCATGCGCTGGAATTGGCAGCTTCCCGACTGGCCTGAATTCCGCTTCGATGCGGATGGCATCCGCGCGTCCGAAGAGCAATTCCTGAAAGGATCCGGCGTCGTCATTGGCGCGCTACACCACCTCGACTCCGATGAGCGCGATGGCCTGACCATCGAGCTCATCTCGCAGGAGGTTGTCGATAGTTCTGCCATTGAAGGCGAGATCCTCGACCGCGCCAGCGTCCAGTCGTCACTCGCGCGGCATCTGGGCTTTGCTGCCGACCAACGCCGCGCAAGCGCGGCGGAGGCCGGGGCCGCCGAACTTATGGCCGATGTTTATCGCAACCATGCTGCGCCGCTTGACGACGGAACTCTGTTCGCGTGGCACGCTATGCTGATGAACGGGCGCCGCGACATTGCCGATGTCGGGCGTTACCGGACTCACGAAGACGCTATGCAGATAGTCTCAGGCGCGCTTCACGCACCGCGTGTGCATTTCGAGGCGCCGCCGTCTGATGCCGTCCCGATGGAAATGGCTCGGTTCATCGCGTGGTTCAACGACAGCGCGCCGTCGTCACCAAACCCGCTTCCCGCGATCACCCGTGCCGCAATCTCGCACCTGTGGTTCGAGAGCATCCATCCCTTTGAAGATGGCAATGGCCGGATCGGAAGGGCGATTGCTGAAAAGGCATTGGCCCAAAATCTCGCTGCCCCGACGTTGACGGCACTCGCAGAAACGATCCATCGCCACCGCAAAGCCTATTACGCGGCGCTCCAGCTTGGCAGTCGGAGCAATGACATCGATGCCTGGCTCAGATGGTTTGCCGATATTGTCATCGAGGCGCAGGCACGGACGATTACCCGCATCCGCTTCCTGGTCGACAAAACGCGGCTGCTCGATCGCTTGCGCGGCGAGATCAACGAGCGACAAGAAAAGGCGCTGCTTCGCATCTTTCGTAAAGGGCCGGATGGTTTTTCGGGCGGGTTGAGTGCCGAAAATTATCGGACGATCACGGATGCCAGTCTCGCCACCACGACGCGCGATTTGAACGACTTGGTTGAAAAGGGGGCGCTAATCCGCACTGGAGAGCGTCGATATGCGCGCTACTTTCTTAGAAGGAGCAAGGACGAAAGAAATTGCGTCGGCGCACGATCGGAACCCGGTGACATTCGCCATGTCGTCCGCTAGCCGTGAGCACTCTCCCGGTGCTGTTTTGGGTCGCGCGGAACCTCCTGCGATATGACAGCCGAACGCCTGCCATGTTGCCTCCCAGGTTCCCAACGGGATCCGGCCATCGCCGCAAACCCAAAAATTCCATAAAGAACGTGCAACCCTGCACCCCTCTCGCTAGGGGAATGAGAGCTAAAAATGGGGATAAAATCGGCCAATGACCGAGGAGCAAAAGCGGCAATTGCGTGATGCGTTGTGGAAGATTGCAAACGACTTGCGCGGGAAAATGGATGCCGATGAGTTCCGCGATTACATTCTGGGCTTTATCTTCTTCCGCTATCTGTCGGAACGGATGCAGATATACGCCGATGCCGTTCTGGCAGCGGATGAGATCAACTATGCCGACCTTCGCGAGGGCACCGACGAGGGCGAGGAAATTCTGGACGCCATTCGCGCCGAGGCGGTGGATGAGCTGGGTTATTTCCTGCGCCCTTCTGAACTGTTTGAAGCCATCGCCGCCAAAGGCGCCCTCAAGGGCAACAACTTCATCCTTGATGACCTGAGCCGCATCCTCACCAACGTCCAGAAATCGACGATGGGCACGGAGAGTGAGGAAGATTTCGACCATCTGTTCGAAGACATGGACCTTGGCTCAACCAAGCTGGGCCGCACCGTCGCCGACCGGAACGATCTTGTTGCGAAGATCATGGGCCGGTTGAGCGCTGCCCAGGTCGATTTCCAACTCAACAATGTTGAGAGCGATGTGCTGGGCGATGCCTATGAATATCTGATTGGCCAGTTCGCGAGCGGCGCGGGCAAGAAGGCCGGGGAATTTTACACGCCGCAGCAGGTTTCGACCATCCTCGCCCGCATCGTCACCAGCAATGGGGCAGGCGCGAAAACCCGGCTCGATAGTGTTTATGATCCGACGTGCGGGTCCGGTTCACTGTTGCTGCGCGTCGCGCGCGAGGTTGGCATTCGCAACATCGCCAAGGGTTTTGTCGGGCAAGAGTTGAACCGCACGACATACAACCTCGCGCGGATGAACATGATCCTGCACGGGGTGCATTACCGGCAGTTCGATTTGAAGCAGGAGGATACACTTGTCCGCCCGCAGCACGAGGGGATGCAGTTTGAGGCGGTTGTCGCCAACCCGCCTTTTTCGGCAGACTGGAGTGCGGACCCGGCGTTCACCACCGACGACCGATTCAGCACTTTCGGCAAATTGCCGCCCGCGTCAAAAGCCGATTATGCCTTTGTGCTGCACATGCTTCACCATCTGGCGGACAATGGCACGATGGCGGTCATCCTGCCGCACGGCGCATTGTTCCGCGGCGGTAGCGAGGGGGCAATCCGCAAAATCCTGATCGCAGAACGCAACTGGCTGGACGCGGTTATCGGCCTGCCTGCTAATATCTTTTACGGCACTAGCATTCCCACCTGCATCATGGTGTTCAAGAAATGCCGCGAGAACCCCGAGGACATTCTGTTCATCGATGCCAGCGGCCCCGACAATTTTGAAAAGTCGAAAAACCAGAACAGTCTTCGAGACGAAGACGTCGAAAAGATCATTTCGACATACCGAAACCGGGCGGTTGAGGAGCGTTACAGCCACATCGCCAAGATGGAAGAGATCGAGGAGAACGACTGGAATCTCAACATTCCTCGATATGTCGATACGTTTGAAGAAGAAGCGCGCGTTGACCTTGATGAGGTGTTGGTGGAGCTAAGCAAGATTGACGAAGGGATGGCTGAAATAGACCAACGAATTGCTAATTTCTGCGGTAGGCTGGGATTGAAGGCTCCCGTATGATCGGTAATACGTCAGCGCAGCCACCATTGCGATTTCCTGAGTTTTCGGGAGACTGGATCAAGTCTGAAATTGATTGGTTTCTCGAAAAATCGAGCAAGCCTGTGAGCGTCAAGCTAGGGCAAACGTATCAGGAAATTGGCGTCCGCTCCCACGGTAAGGGCATTTTCCACAAGATTGCCGATATTGGCGAGACACTTGGCGATAAGCGTGTGTTTTGGGTAGTTCCCAACGCGCTCGTGCTCAACATCGTGTTTGCTTGGGAGCAGGCCGTAGCACTAACCACCGATCGCGAAGCGGGCTTCATTGCATCACATCGTTTTCCGATGTTCGTCCCGCGTGAAAATCGAGCGGATACGCGCTTTGCACGTGACTTCTTCCTTCGTCCACGCGGGAAATGGCTGCTTGAATTGGCTTCGCCGGGTGGAGCAGGGCGCAACAAGACTTTGGGCCAATCCAACTTTGCCGAGCTGCCGGTGGTTTGGCCGTCGCAGCCAGAGCAAAAGGAAATCGCCGACTTCCTTGCCGCGGTGGATGAGCGGATCAACCTGTTGCAGCGGCGGCGGGATGCGTTGGCGCGGTATAAGAGTCTGATTCATAATTATTCGGGGTGATATCATAGTCTTGCGATGCGGCGTGCAAAGAGCTGGATCGAGGCGA
>NZ_JASJVC010000085.1:0-15100 GCF_035019905.1 Sphingomonas sp. 10B4
GTCCACATCCAAGCTCTGAATCATACTTCAGCGACAAGCGGAATCCCTCAAATCCGATTTTCCAAACAGCCTCTGAGAACTCCCCGCCCTTGAAACTCGCGCGACATGGTTGATCACGGGTGCGAGGATGGCATCGCGGACATTTCCGCTAACGCAAGTATTGTTTGGCTGGACCGCATATCGGCATGCCTATAGATGGTATCCCCTTCGAGGGACACGGGCACATGACGTGACCATTTAAGCCGCCCTCGGCACGAGGACGGTATGCTTGAAGACCTTGTTCATGACCTGATCGAATCGTTTGCCGATGCCATCGTCGGCGTCGCTGTGACGGTCGCCGAGGATCATCAGGCGCGCCGCGACAAGCTCGCCGATTATGAGGCCAAGGCAAAAGGCCATGCGAACGCTCTGGGCCATCATGTCGCGGGCGCGGTCCAAGTGGTGGTGCGAAATCGCTACAAGGACTGGCTCGCCGATCCCCGACTGGGCCACGAGCCGCCAGCGGCTGAACTCCGTAATGCGGAAATCGGCCTGAATGAAGCGGTCGTGGCGCTGAAGGGCAATCGGTCCGTGATCAATCGTGCGGTCGCGATCGGCGCCAGCATCCGTATGATGGCCATTACCGAGGTTCTGGGCATCGCGTGCATTTACGACAAGGCCGCGACCCGGCCCGCACCGATCAAGACGAAACGCGTCGTCAAGCCGGCCCGCGCCAGCGACAAGCGAATGAACCGCCGCGCGATCTTCATAGCCGACATACCGCCAGCGCTGCTGCCTCTGGTTGCCCGACTTCGCACGTCCGATCCCGACCACTTCACCGCGCTCGGCGACCTGGAAGCGCAACGCGGCGGGTCAAACGACATCGATTGCATCGCAACCAAGCTCGCCACACTGGCATCATTGGCAGAGCATCAGGGATTCATCGACGAACTGGCAAAGCAAGCGGGTGCGGCCCTGACGCAGGCGGAGCCCAAGCCACTGCCGCAGATTGAAAAGCCCGTCGTACCGCCAATACCTGTGATGTCGTCGGGATCCACGCTGAATTCCGTTCCGACATCGACGAAGCCTTCGAGCACACCTCCCGTCGCGGGCAGCGAACAGGTGAGGCCAGCGGCGGGCAACGCAGGGCACGCTGCGGGTTCTGTGGTTAGCGCGAGGCCTTTGTATGGCGCCAAGCCGGCGGACAATGCGGCGCCCGCCAAGTCTCCTGTGATCCCGGCGACCACCGCGCGACCTGCGGCGATCACGCCCGAGATCACGGCGACGATCAAAGCGATTTCGGACTTTGTGAATTGGAATCGATGGGCGCTGTGCGAGAAGGACGGCCAGTACAGTCTCGGCAAGCTCGGGAAGCGCGCCGACCTCAACACCGCCTTCGACCCCATCGCGAAACTGCCCGCCATGCAGGAGGCACTCGCCCGTGTCGCGGCTTTGCCGGCGCCGCGAAAGCCCTGACCAGCCTGCCAGTGCGCGGCACGCTGGCACCAAAACACTCTCTCACGACGCTAGATAAGGCTTGCTACCATGCTCGACGACCTACCATCACTGCCGATGGATCTGCCCGAGGTGTTGTCGTCGGCGACGCCGCGCAAAGCCCGTCGCCCTACCGACGCTGCGCCCGGTCCGGGCACCGCACAGATGAGTCCAATGATGATTGTGGTGGATGCAACCACGCTCTCGATCGACGATCGGTTCGGGCTCGACATCGATGCGCTCTCGGCGCGATATGCCGATCAGATCGCCGACGCGCGAGTGCGTCTCATCAATGGCGGTCCTCAGACCATGCATCCATCGTTGCTGCGCACCGAGGATGATCGCTACACCGCGTTCAGCGGCATGCCCGTGGTCATCGCCGCGATCGAATTGGCCCGGGCATCCAACACCGTCGTGACCGTGCACGCGATCCTCCATGAAGCCATCGATGGCGAGGCGCTGCTGCGCGACGTCTTCGAGAACCCACGCGGCAAAAGCCTGTTCGAGAAGGCACGCTACATCGCGGGCTGCGAAGCGAAATATGGCAGCAGACGCGCCTGGATGCGGGCGGAGGGCATCCCACCGGAAAAATGGGAGCCGCGTTTCAGCAAGATCGCCAAGATATCTAAGCTCGACAAGCGCCTTCTCGCACGGATCGAGCCGCACACCATCTCGAACGCCGAAGTCACAAGCCGGATCGTCGATGCGTGCAACGATGCGGTCACCCGCCGGATCGTGATCGAAATTACCGAAGCCGCCGCTGCGACCGCCAAGGGGCCACTGAACGCGGCCCTTCTGTTCAAGCGGATCGACGCCGTACTCCGTCCGACCGTGCCAGCCTTCGTAACCGGCGGTTGGGAGAACGGCACCAGCGAACTCCGCAGTGCCGACGGCACGGTCGTTGCGACGCTGACACGTCATGACGAAGGCTGGTCGATCGCCGGCACCGACGTGATCGGCATCAGCCGCGCCATGCTGAGCTCGGCATTCGATGCGCTCAAGACCTGACGCCAGGATTGCGACTTGCACCGGTGCAAGTCGCGCACACGATTATAACTATCCGACGAGGAAAATCCCGTGACACCAGATGATGACGGTTCGATCGAACGCTATGTCGATGAGATGATCCGCTCGGTTCCCGAAGCGAACCGCCCTGATCCGCAGATCATCTGCCGGCAGGGATGTCCGAAGGCCAACTGGCTTCGGGAGGCACAGACGCTCCGCTGCTACTGCCACGCTATGGGAGTGTTCTCGTGGCCCAGGCTCAATCTTGAAGGATGCGTTGATCGCCTACGGGCGCTGCGGTCCCAACCGTAATGTGTTTCGACATTGAGGGGGGCTTTTGGTCGGATGCCGATAGGTCGATGATCTTGTTGTGGCGGTAGATTAATTAAAAAGACCCAGTAGGCGACACTTAGGCGACCCCGCCCGCTCCCCAAAACCCGACGTTCGTTCAGCGTCGAATTGCGGCGAAACTTGGTCCGACGCGATCTCGCAGATCTCCAGATCTCAGGCATGGATTGTGGTACACCGCCGTTCCAACGGCAGATCGTACAATACCGGCATTCAGTTGCGTCTTTACTGATGCTGCAACGATGGGCCACCAGTAAGCGAGCAGCCCGGCGCAGTGCTGCGGATACGTCATAAGCACCGACGCCCGTTCTGATGACCGCATTGACTACACCTGCAACCCCGGCTCTCTCACGCGGTGCTACGCGCTCAAAATCGGTGCGACACGCCAGCAAGAACCTCGATATCGGGCGCGGCCCGGTTCAGGCCGACATTGGTACCAAGATCAAGCTGGAGGTTGTGGCTCGGCTGCCAGGATAACGCTACGCTGCTGAGCGCCGGCGTGCCACGAACCGTTGGATCGGGATCGTCGTCGCGCGTCAGCTGCGCACTGACGTCAGCCTTCACCGCCTCGCTCAACGAGTATTCGATCTCGACCGCACTGCCATACAGGGCATGGCGGCCGCGACCGTCATCGTCCACCGCCGCAGCGACGAGCGGGGTAACCTGCAGCGAAACCTTGTCAGAGGTGCGGTAGGTGACTGGAAGCTGGAATGAGGCGCCCCAGTCCCCGGCGCCGATCGGCCGCCGCCCGACCGGCAGGAGCGCGGTCGCTATGATCGACATCGCCAGCCCGGTATCCTCCTTTCGTTCCACGATCGAGGTCTTCACGCCGATGGTTGCGTCGCC
Source organism: Sphingomonas sp. 10B4 (assembly GCF_035019905.1). Taxonomy (NCBI): domain Bacteria; kingdom Pseudomonadati; phylum Pseudomonadota; class Alphaproteobacteria; order Sphingomonadales; family Sphingomonadaceae; genus Sphingomonas; species Sphingomonas sp. 10B4. The sequence goes on from NZ_JASJVC010000085.1 coordinate 3,673, forward strand.
GACGCGGCCGGCGCGCTCGACGCTACCGTCCGCGTGGCGGTCGCGCTCGAAGCCGTAGGGTGTGAAGCCGAGACGGAGTTCCGTCTTGCCGCCCACACCGTAACGGATCATCGTATCACCGATCAGGATGGTATAGGCGCGCTCGCCGTCACCACGCGCCAGCGTCCAGTCCGCCAGCCCGGTCTCGCTCTGGAGGCGGCCTGGCGCGGTGATGCAAGCACTCGTGGTAAGGCCCGGGCGCTCGCTGCACAGTCGATCCGCATTACTGTGCTCGGCGTCCGCTGCCGCGGCGATGCATGCCACGCCGCAAGCCAGTACCGTGATAGGATCGCGCATCGTTTCCCCCCTTGAGCGGCTAAGCGCCTACAACTCCCTTCGAGGCTATGATTCCGTAGGCGTGGTGTTCAGACAAGACTACCGGCAACCGCCTGTTTGGCGTCTGACGTCCTATATCCGTTTGCTGCGCGACAGGACCGCTTCCATCCAGCAACCCCGACCCAGTCCAAGCCTTTCAGCGGGGTTTGAGGTTAGCCGAGCTGATCGATGAACTATCTAGATCCGAGCGGCATGCCTCTTTCGACTTAGCAGGCACTCCGAATGGAGTTCCGCACCCGTCACGTCGCGCGCGATCTCGCGCAGATGGGCATGATGGGTGAAGAACAGCACCTGAGTGGACTGCGCCAGTTCCGACAGGACTTCGAAGCCCGCGCGGGCGCGGTCGTCATCGAAGTTGATGAACAGATCGTCCGCCAGGAACGGCAGCCGGACGCCAGCTGCGACCGACTGTTCGGCGGCCGCCAATCGCAAGGCTAGGAATAGCTGATCCGCGGTGCCGTCACTCATCGCCTCGACGTCGATCGCCTGACGACCGCCGTCGCGCACGCCGAGTAGGCGAGGTACAGCCGCATCGTGATCGATCCTGAGTTCCACGAAGCGACCGAGCGTCAGCCGACGGAACAACGCGCTCGCGCGAAGCAGGAGCGGATCCTGGCGTTCCTGCCGATAGCGTTCCATCGCCCAGCGCAGCGTGATCGCCTGCGCGCGCTTGAGGAGATAGGTATCGGCCTGCATCGCCATCTCGGCGCGCGCCAGTTCGGCGTCGGCGATGGCGCCTGCCGCATCGCCCTCGACCGTATCGAGCGCGGCGAACGCGCGACGTGCCTCGCCGACTGCGTCTGCAGCCATCGCGACCAAGCGCTGTGCATCGTCGAGCAGCGGACCTAGCGCGTCGGCACGGGTGGCGACCGCCTCGGGATCGCTCGCTCGCCATTGCGCCTCCAGCGCCTCGATCGAATACCCCTCCCCGCCGCGGATCGCTTCCGCCACGGCTGCGGCCAGAGCCTCGCGTTCTGCGCGCATCTGGCGCGACAGCTGGACGACCGTGTCGAGCGCGTCCACGTCGATGCCGCCAAGATCGGCGATTACCGGTCCAAGGCCGGCGATCGCCGCGTCGCGCGCCGCCTGCGCCGCTTCGGCTTCGTCGGCCCGCCGCTTGCGATCGGTTTCGAGCGTGACCCGCGTAGCGGCCCCCGCCCGTGCGGCGTCCAGTCGCGCGCGCAGCTTGTCGAGCTCGGGCGTGCCGCTGTGCGCCAGCTTCGCCCACAGCGCAGCAAGATCGGCGGCGAAGCGATCGCGGTCCGTCTCGATCCCACGCAGCCGACCGTCGAGCGCCGCCACCTCGTCGACCACGCCGCGCAGTTCGTCGATCAGCGACAAGCGCGCATCGCCTTCGTCAATCGCCAGCGACAGGCCCGATGCCGCCGCGGCGTCCCGCCAATCGCGGTCCGCACGGTCCCGCTCCTCGCCGCGATGACCGGCCTGGCGGGCGTTCGTCGCGAGCGCATCGCCCAGCTGGCGCATTTCCATGTGGTCGGCGCCGTAGGCCGCGTCGCGCGCCTCACCGATTGCTACGCGCCGTTCGGCTTCGCGCAACACCGGCGCGAGCGCATCGTCGGCCGGCGCCAGCTCCGGCATCAGCCGCGTCAGCCCGTCGCGCACCATCCGGCGCCGCGTCGCCTCATCTTCCGCCTGTGACTGCAACCGCTCGGCTACGGCCTGCGCGTCCAGTGCGATCGTGCGGTCGGCCAGCCAGGCGCGGAGGCGTGCCGGCTCGAAAGGCGGTAGCCCGCCCGACGTTGCGCGTGTCTGCCACCGCGCCAGCGCTTCGCTCTCCGCGTCACGGGCGGCCTCCCGCCGAACCACGGCCTGCGCTCGGCGGAGCCGTAGCGCTGCCGCCTGCTGATCTAGCAGGCTCAATTGGCCTGAACCTTCGGCCAAGGTGAAACGCTGGTCCGCCAGATGGTCCGCGCCGATCACGGCCCGCTCATACGCCTCGCTGGATCCGACTGGATCGACCAGCGGCCCGATACCGCACACTGCGTCCCGCAGCTCGTGCCATTGCGCATCGCGCCGCGCACGCGCCGCCTCCAGATCGGTCGCCGCGACCGCCGCGCCGCTGTCGGCCAGCGCATCGCGATCGAGCTCAAGGCGCGCGCCTTCTTCGGCCAGACGCCGCTCGTCTTCCTGCGCACCGCGGACGGCGTGGCGATGCAGCGTCAGCTCGGCCTCGGCCGCGGCAAGTTCCGCCTCGTCGATCCCGGCGATCTGCGCCAACGCGTCGGCATCGCCCGACCATGGCATGAGGCGCACCCGCGCGTCCTCCGCGCGTTTGACAGCGACTTCGGCTGCCGCGACCGCGGCGGCGCAGCGCGGATCGACATCGTCACCCAGCCGGCGCGCGGCATCGGTCGCGACGACCAGCTCCGCCAGCCCGGTCGTGAGTTCTGCATCGGCAAGGCGCCGTTCCAGCGGTGCGAGCTTGGCGCCCAACGCCTCCTGCGCCTCGGCGATCGACCGCAGCGCTGCCAGAGCTTCGCCATGCCTGCGGGCCAGGTCGCGCAGGCGGGTGACGGCGAGGCGCTGCGGTATGTCCTGCTGCGCGACACCGAGTTCGCGGCGCAGCTCGGCGGCGCGCGCTTCCTTGATACGGCGCTCGATTGTCAGCCGGTCGGCGTCCCCTGCCGCCTTGACCATCTCGCCGCTCCGCTTGAACAGGGCATCGACGGTTTCGGCTTCCGCCAGCATCGCGGGATCGTTCACGAGCGCCTCGATGCGGACCGTCACGTCGCCCAGCAGCGCCACCGCCGCGATGCGGGCGCGCTCGGCATCGTTCATCGCCGTCAGGGCCGCTATGATGCGGTCCTCGCGCGCCGGCGGCAGCGCGGGCACGTCGCCGATCACGGCAAACTCCGCCAGCACTTCCGCGCGCCGCCGCATCGCCGGCCCGATGCGCCGGAGCCGTTCGAGCTGGCGCTGTTCCGCGATCAGCGCGTCGCGTTCCGCCAGCGCCGCATCGCGCACGCTTTCCGCCTCGTGCAACGCCGCTTGCGCATCGGTCCAGGCCTTGGGCTTGATCTGCTGGTCGCGAACCTGCGCGCGAGCTGCATCGTATGTGCTTTCGGCCTGCGTAAAGCTGCGCTTCTGCGATTTCTTCGGCCCCCAGATCTCACCGGCTTCCTTCTCGATATCAGCGAGCGTCGAGACGATCCCCGTCATCCCCGATCCGGCGGCGAACAGCGTCTGTCCGACGTCGTCGCGCGCCTGCACGATCGCGCGTCCGCCCTCGCGTAAACGCAGGTGATCGAGACTGAAGGCAAGACGGAAGCCGTCGCGCGTCTGGCCATGCAGCATGGCGACGAGCGGACCGTCGTCGATCGGCGTATCGTCCGCATCTACGAGCGACCCCGCACTCGCCTTGCGGCGGCGGACGGCGAGGACGCGATCGTCCTCTTCCACCACCGCGCCGATCCGTAGCATCGGATAGTCGAACGTGAAATTATAGCGCGACCGCTGCTCGAACCCGAACAGCAGGTCGGCGACCGCAGCCATGCTCGTCGTCTTGCCCGCTTCGTTGGCGCCGTAGATGATATGGAGATCGGGCGTACCGGCGCGGAAAACCAGATCGCAGCCGTCGAAATGGCCGAACCGCTCGAGAGACAGCTGCCGGAAGCGCATCAGCCCGCCCGCCCCAGCCTGGCACGCGCGCCGGCGGCGGCCGCAGCGGCGACCCGACCCCACGCACCGGCGGCGGCGATATGCCGCAAATCGTCGGGCTCGGGCGGTAGTGCTGCAGCCACCGCGGTCAGGAACGGGGTCAGATCGGCCGCCAGCAACGCCGCCAAGGCGGGATCATGCTCGGCGCCCGCCAGCATCGCGACAAGCTCATCCGCGGTCTCGGTGGTCGTAACCTCGACGGGGAGACGCGCATGCACCGAGAGCTTCTCGATCCACAGATCGTCGGCGATCGCAGCCGCCAGCGCGCGCGCGTCGTCGCGCAATGCGCCCTGTCGGTCGGCGAGGGTGTCGGCCAGCGCCGTTTCGCCTTCCAGCACGACGCGAACGACCAGGCCCCGCCCGGCCTCCTCGATCGCGCGGATCGTCGTCAGGCCTGCGCCGATCCGGTCCTGCACGCTCTCCAGGGTCTCGCAGCCCGCGCAGTCGATCACGACCCGCGCCCAGCGCAGGACATCGAAATCGATCCGCTCGATCCGCTCGATCCCGCCATCGACGACGTCGACCACGACCGCGCCCTTAGCACCCGTCTCGCGGATGTTGCGGCCCTGGACATTGCCGGGGAATACCACGGCGGGATCGTCGCACACGCGCTCGAAGGCATGAACATGGCCGAGCGCCCAATAGTCATACCCCCGCGCCTTCAGATCCGCGATCTCGCAGGGGGCGTAATGCGCATGACCTTCGCGCCCCGAGAGCGAGGTATGCAGCACGCCGATATTGAAATATCCCGCTTCGGCATCCGGATAGCGCAGCGCGAGATTGTCGGGTGCGGCCTGGTGCGCGAAGCTCCAGCCGTGCAGCGCGACGCCGAGCGCGTCGAGCCGGAACGTCTGCGGCGCCCGGGTGCCGAAGCGGTGGACATTGTCGGGCCAGGGGAGGCTCTTGGTCAGCACCGAGCCCGCGTCATGATTGCCCTGCAGCACATAGACCGGGATGCCGGCCTGTCGCAGCCGGCCTATCGCCCGCGCGAAATACAGCCCGGTGTTCATATCGCGCCAGTCGCCGTCGAACAGATCACCGGCGATCACCACGAAATCGACCGCCTCGTCGCACGCGAACCGGATCAGATTGTCGAACGCGGCGCGGGTGGCCGCGCGCACCTCGTCCGCCGGCAGCCCGTCATACCGCGCGAGGCCCGTCAACGGGCTGTCGAGGTGGATGTCAGCCGCATGGAGGAAACGGAAATTACTCATCTCTTTCAACTATCACCATTTGTTGGCAGCTTGGGAAGAGGCGGCAGAGGGACATCGAGCATGACGGCAACGGACGAGACCAACCTGCCGCGATTCGCGGGCGAAGTGCTGATCGACGCGGTGGTCGCAGCCAAGCTGAGCTTTGCGACGCATCAGAACGACGTACCCGTGCTGCACGAGTTGAAACTGCTCAATCTCGGCGACGCTCCGCTTGAAAACGTGCTGCTCGGCATCGAATCGGATCCCCCGATATTCGCACCCCGCGAATGGCGGTTCGATCGAATCGCGCCGGGCGGTGATGTCCACGTCACGCAGCGCGATCTTCCGCTCAATGCGGCCTTGCTGCTGCAACTGAGCGAAGCGGTCCGCGCGACGGTGACGCTGACCGCGCGGATTCAAAGTGTGGAGCAGCCCATCGCCGAACGCCGCATTCCCGTCGAACTCCTCGCGCGCAACGAATGGGGCGGCGTGGGGGCGATGCCGGAATTGCTGGCGGCGTTCGCGCTGCCCAACGATCCCGCGGTCAGTCGGCTGCTGAAGGCCGCGAGCGATGTGCTGCGCCGGGCCGGCAAGCCCGACGGAATCGACGGATATCAGTCCAAGTCGCGTACACGCGTCTACGAACTGGCATCCGCGATCTGGTCGGCCGTGTCGGGACTGCGCCTGACCTATGCCGAACCACCGGCCAGTTTCGAGCAGGCGGGCCAGAAGGTCCGCACGCCCGGCCAGATCGTGGAGGGGGGTCTCGCCACCTGTCTGGACACCGCGCTGCTGTTCGCCGCCGCGCTCGAACAGGCGGGGCTCTATCCGGTGCTGATCGTCACCGAGGGGCACGCGTTTGCGGGCCTCTGGCTGCAGCCGCAGGAATTCGCGACACTGCTCGTTCCCGATGCCGCCGCGCTCCGCAAGCGGATCGCGCTCGACGAGCTGCTGGTGTTCGAAACGACGCTCGCCACCGGCGCCGCGCCCGCCGGCTTCGCCCGCGCTATCACGGCTGCCAAGCGGCTGATCGACGAAGAGCATGAAGCGACGTTCGTGACGGCGATCGACGTCCGGCGCGCGCGGATGCAGCGCATCCGGCCGCTCGCGATGACCGATGCCGGCGGCCCCACCACCGCGGCGACCGAGCCTGCGGTCGATCCCGCGGGGGATGCACTGGAAGCGGCGCCCCCGCTGCCCGACTTCGATCTTGGGGAAACCGAGGCGCTGCCGACCAACGCCGAAGGACGGCTCGAACGGTGGCAGCGCAAATTGCTCGATCTCACGACGCGCAACCGCCTGCTCCACGTCAAGCCCGGCGCGACCGCGATCCGTCTGCTGTGCCCCGACCCCGCACGTCTCGAGGACGAACTCGCCGACGGCAAGAGCTTCCGCATCGTCGGCGAGCCCGACCTCGCCGGCGCAGCCGGGCGCGACGCCGCGTTGCATACCGAGCGGACCGGCGTGGTGCTCGACGAGGCCTATGCGCGCGCTGCGCTCGATCGCGGCGAGCTGTTGTCGCCGGGTGAGCCCGCCAAGCTCGAGGCGCAGCTGATCGAACTTTACCGCAAGGCGCGGCTCGATCTTGCCGAGGGCGGTGCGAACACGCTGTTCCTAGCGATCGGATTCCTGGTGTGGAAGAAGTCGGACACCGATGCGAGCCAGTATCGCGCGCCGCTGATCCTGCTCCCGGTCAAGCTCGATCGCCGCAGCGTGCGTTCGGGCGTGAAGCTCACGATCCACGAGGACGAGCCGCGCTTCAATCTCACGCTGCTCCAGATGCTGCGCCAGGATTTCGAGCTCGAGATCCCCGAACTCGCCGGCGCGCTGCCGCAGGACGCCTCGGGCATCGACGTGCCGCGCGTCTGGACGATCGTCCGTCGCGCGGTGCGGGACATGGCCGGGTTCGAGGTCGTGCCGGACGTGATGCTCGGCACCTTCTCCTTCGCCAAATATCTGATGTGGAAGGATCTGGCCGATCGCACCGCTGCGCTGAAGGCGAATCCGGTCGTGCGCCACCTGCTCGACTCGCCGCGTGAACCCTATCCATGCGACATCCAGCCACCGCGCCCCGATGCACTCGACGGCGAGGTGACGCCCGCAGACCTGTTCACCCCGCTGCCCGCCGATTCGTCGCAGCTCGCCGCGGTGGTCGGCTCGGCGCGCGGCTGCGATTTCGTGCTCGACGGACCGCCGGGCACGGGAAAGTCGCAGACGATCGCCAACATGATCGCGCATAATCTGGCGATTGGGCGCAAGGTGCTGTTCGTCGCAGAAAAGCGTGCCGCGCTGGAGGTCGTGCACCGGCGCCTCGTGGCGCATGGGCTCGGCCCGTTCTGTCTCGAGCTCCACAGCAACAAGGCGTCGAAACAGGATGTCCTACGCCAGCTCGACGCGGCGTGGAGCACCAGCGAAGCCTCGCCGCACGCCGAATGGGAACGCCGCGCCGCCGAGCTGAAGACTAGCCGTGATGGCCTCAACCGGCTGGTCGCTGCATTGCACCGCCGCCATCCCAACGGCCTGACGCTCTATGCCGCGATCGGCCGCGTCGTCCGCGATGGTGGGAATGGCGGCGGGTTTCTGCTCGATTGGCCCCAGGAGATCCATCACGACGAGGCGACGCTTGAGGCGCTGCGCGAGGCCGCGCGCCGACTCGACCTGCTGCGCCCCGCCGATCCACAACAGCCTGCGCTGGCGACGGTGGGCCGGACCGAATGGTCGAACGCATGGGTCGCCGAACTGCTCGCGGCGGCGGCGACGCTGGGCGCAACCGCGGAAGCGGCGCAGACGCAGCGCGAGGCGCTAACCGGCCTGCTCGGGATCGATCTCGGCGCGGATCGGCACGGGTTCTCGGCGACGGCGGACCTCGCGCGCGCGCTCTCCAGCGCCGCGGGGCTCGATCTCGGCTTTGCCTTCGCGCCCGACGCCGCGCGGACGATCGAGCACGCCCGCGCCGCCCTGCCAATGATCGAGGAATATCGCGGCGCGGCGGCGACGCTTTCGGTCGCGCTCACGAACGATGCGATCGCGACGCTGCAGCTCGATACGCTAGACGCCGAGTGGAGCGCCGCCAAGGGCGCGATGTGGCCGCTGTCGATCTTCCGCAAGAAGGCCGTGACGCGGCATCTCGACCCGCGCAGTGCGGCCGATCTCGACGCCGAACTGCCGCGGCTGCACAGCCTGCAGGACGTGCTCGCTCGGCTTGCACCGTTTACGGCAGCGGCGGCGGGCGCACCCGGCTGGGCCGGTGTCGACACCGACGAGGATCGGCTCGCGGCGGTGCTCGGCGCCGCCGAAGCGCTCCGCCGCGCGATCGTCCACGCCGCCGATACGCCCGACCGGCTCGTCGCGCTGCGCACGAGCCTCAAGCGGATCGTGACCGAGACCGCCGAGCTGCTCGGCCCCGACGCGGCGATCGGACGCACACTGTCGGCGTTCGTCACGGCGCACGATCGGCTCGAAGTCGCGCTCGAGGGCTTTCAGCGGGTCGCGGCGTCGCCCGCGCCGATCGACGACACCGATCTCGTCGGCGCCGCACGCGCGATCGCCGCCGGCATCGCGACGCACGCCCCGCAGCTCACCGGCTGGACGGCATGGCGCCGCGCCGGGCAGGCGGCGCTCGATCTCGGCCTTGCGTCCCTGGTCGCGGCGATCGAGACGGGCGCGATCCCTCCCGGCGCCGCGGCGGAGAGCTTCGAGCTCGCCTACGCCCGCTGGTGGGCTGCAGGCGCGATCGATTCCGAGCCGGTGGTGCGCGACTTCACCCTGGCCGAGCAATCCGATGCGATCGCGCGCTTCCGCGATCTCGACCGCCAGTTCGCCGAACTCACCCTGGCCTATATCCGCGCCAAATTGTCCGGTGCGATCCCGCCCAAGGATGCGCAGACCCAGCCCCCCGGCTTCGGCACCCTTGCCCACCAGCTCAAGCTGCAGAAGCGCCAGAAGCCCGTACGTCAGCTCGTCGCCGAGATGGGGCCGGCGCTGACCACGCTCGCGCCCTGCCTGCTGATGAGCCCCTTGTCGGTCGCGCAGTTCCTGCCGCCCGAGGCCGCGCAGTTCGACCTCGTCATCTTCGACGAAGCCTCGCAGATCACCCCATGGGACGCGGTCGGCGCGATCGCGCGCGGGCGCCAACTCGTCGTCGCGGGCGATCCCAAGCAGATGCCGCCGACCAGCTTCTTCGGGCGCGGCGCGGGGGCCGAGGACGACGACAGCGAGGTCGAAAGCGACCAGGAGAGCATTCTCGAGGAATGCCTCGGCGCCCGCCTGCCGCAACGCCGGCTGACCTGGCACTATCGCAGCCGCAACGAGAGCCTGATCGCCTTCTCCAATCATCGCTATTACGATGGCGACCTGATCACCTTCCCGGCGCCGGTGACGCAGGATGCCGCGGTGTCGCTGCGCACGGTCGCTGGCGCCTGGGCGCGCGGTAAGGCGCGCACCAATCAGATCGAGGCGGAGGCGATCGTCGCCGAGGTGGTGGCGCGCCTCACCGACCCTGACTTTGTCGACGAGCGCGGCCGCCCGCTCAGCATCGCGGTCATCACGCTCAACGCCGAGCAGCAGAAGCTGATCGAGGACCTGCTCGACCGCGCCCGCCGCGGTCGCCCCGAACTCGAACCTTTCTTCGCCGAGAACGCGGCGGAACCCGTCGTGGTCAAGAATCTCGAGACGGTGCAGGGCGACGAGCGCGATCTGGTGCTGCTCGGGATCGGCTATGGCCCGGAGACGCCCGGGGCGTCGGTGATGGCGATGAATTTCGGTCCGCTCAACCGACAGGGCGGCTGGCGCCGCCTCAACGTCGCGATCACCCGCGCGCGGCGCGAGATGGTGGTGTTCGCTTCCTTCCCGTCCGATCGCATCGACCTCAACCGGACGAGCGCCGAAGCGGTGCGCGACCTCAAGCATTTCCTCGAATTCGCCGAGCGCGGACCGCGCGCGCTGGGCGAAGCGGTGATGGGATCGGTCGGCGGCTTCGAATCGCCGTTCGAACAGGCCGTGGCGCGCGAGCTTCGTGCCCGCGGCTGGACCGCCGTGCCGCAGATCGGCGTGTCCCGCTTCCGCATCGATCTCGGCATCGTCCATCCCGATCGACCCGGCGACTACCTCGCCGGCGTCGAATGCGACGGCGCCTCCTACCACAGCGCGGCGACCGCGCGCGATCGGGACAAGGTGCGCGAGGGCGTTCTTGCCGGGCTTGGCTGGCGGCTGGCGCGCGTCTGGTCGACCGATTGGTGGCACGACGCACCCGGCGCGCTCGATCGCCTGGACGCGTCGCTGCGCGCGATGCTGGCGGACGCGCGCGAGCAGGACGCGCTCCGCGAAGCCGAACGAGCAGCCGCCGAACCACCGGCGGATCCCGGCGGGACTGAGGACCGTGAGGAAACGCCCGATACGACACCGGACGAGGCATCCCAGACGCTCGACCTGGGCGGCGCTTACCGGCGCACTAGCTTTGCCGACCTAACGAACCTGATCGAGCCGGAGCGTTTTCACGAGCCTGCCTATACCGCGGCGCTGCGGGAGATGATCGGTCGCGTGATGGCCGCCGAGGCACCGATCCGTGACGACTGTCTTGTCGAGCGGATCGCACGCGCGCATGGCTTCCGGCGTTCGGGCAGCGCTATCCGCGATCGTGTGATGACGCTCGCGCGCGCCCTCACCCACGCGACGCGCGAGCCGGACGGCGCGACCTTCCTCTGGCCCGACAGCGTGGCGCCCGGCGCATGGGACCGAGCGCGCTATCCGGCGACGAGCGACGACATACGAACGCTTGAGGAAATAGCATTGCCGGAACTCACCGCCGCACTGCGTGCTTGTTCGGGCGACGACCCCGCGGCGGAGGCCGCGCGGGCGCTTGGCGTGCGTCGCCTGAGCGCAGCCGGCCGTGATCGCCTACGTCGGGCGGTACCAGCGACCGGTCATCTACGATGAGTGCGCCTTTGGGGCGAGTGAGAGCGACGCGCGGCGGCGCCAGCGGATCGGTATTTCGTGCGGACGGCGATTAACGTTGGTACTTGGCAGGAGCCGTCAATCGAGGCGCACCTCGACCTCGGTCTCCGCGCCATCCCACTTCCCCGTAAGTCCAGGCACTTCGTCAAGTTGCCTTAGAGCCCGATCCGAAACTAAGTTGAGTGGTATCAGCGGGTTAGCTTGACGCCAGCCCAAGTCATTGATTCAGG
>NZ_JASJVC010000086.1:0-14298 GCF_035019905.1 Sphingomonas sp. 10B4
AGATGTGTATAAGAGACAGCCCCAACCCCTCCCCTGAAGGGGAGGGGCTTTTGTTTCGCGCCCCATCAAATCTTCCACCCGTGGTGGATCGCGACCAGCCCGCCGAGCATCGGCTCGACCCCCGTCTGCACGAAGCCCGCGTCACGGATCATGCCTTCAAAGGTCGGCATGTCGGGGAACCGCCGAATCGACTCGATCAGATAGCGATAGCTGTCCTCATCCTGCGCAAGCAGCTTGCCAAGCTTGGGGACGAGCTTGTGCGAATAGGCGTCATAGACGTCGGCGAATCCGGGCCACAGCGTGGTCGAGAATTCGAGGCAGAAGAACCGCCCGCCACGCCGCAGCACGCGGTTCGCCTCGCGCAGCGCCTTGGGGATGTCGGTCACGTTCCGGATGCCGAACGCGATTGTGTACGCGTCGAAGAAGCGGTCGGGGAAGACCAGCGTCTCGGCATTCGCCTCGGTCCACACCAGGCCGTCGATCCCGCGCTTGGCCGCGCGGTCGACGCCGACTTCGAGCATTTGCGGGTTGATGTCGGCGACCGTCACGCTCGCGCCCGATTCGGCGAGGCGGAAGGCGATGTCGCCGGTGCCCCCGGCCATGTCGAGGATCTGCTCGCCGTCGCGCGGCTTTAAGCGGCGCACGAAGCGGTCCTTCCACACGCGGTGCATGCCGCCCGACATGGCATCGTTCATGATGTCATAGCTGCGTGCGACGCTCGAGAAGACGCCGCCGACGCGCGCGGTCTTTTCGGTGGCGGGGATGTCTTCGTAGCCGAAGGAGACGGTGCCAGAGTTTGGATCGTTCATGTCGCACGCTCTAGCCGAGCAAAGCGGCGGCGCAAACCGCTGCGTTGCAGCTCCGACAAATCGTCTCGCGCGGCCCATTCATCCTTCTTCTCTGCGTCTCCGCGTCTCCGCGTGAATCCAATCTTCTTTTCACGCGGAGACGCGGAGACGGGGAGAAGAAGAAGGGCGCGGCGGATGCTACGCAGTGGAAGCGCGCTTTGGCCCAAGCGCCAAGTGGCCTCGGTGTGGGTCGCCGCTTGCGCCACGGGCGTGGAAGCGGGCAGGGACGGGGGATGCCAGAACTTCCCGAAGTCGAGACCACCGTGCGCGGGCTCCGGCCCGTGCTCGAGCGCCAGCGCATCACACTGGTGCAGACCCGTCGCGGTGATCTGCGGCGGCCGTTTCCCGAAGATCTCGGGCAGCGGCTGACCGGCGCGACCGTGACGGGCCTGTCGCGCCGCGCGAAATACGGGCTGATCGAGACCGATCGCGGCGACACGATGATCTTCCACCTCGGCATGTCGGGGCGCTGGCGAGTCGATCCGTCCGAGCTGCTGCCGCACGATCATTTGATTCTCGAAACCGCGACTCAGCGCCTCGCGCTCAACGATCCGCGGCGCTTCGGCTCGGTCGATCTGCTGCCGACCGAATCGCTTGCCGATTTCCCCGCATTCAAGGCGCTCGGCCCCGAACCGCTCGGCCCCGAACTGACCGTCCCCTACCTCCACGCCAAGCTCGCCGGGCGAATCGCCTCGATCAAGCTGATGCTGCTCGACCAGCGACTCGTTGCGGGGCTCGGCAATATCTATGTGTGCGAAGCGCTGTTCGCCGCGCGAATCTCGCCCAAGCGCGCCGCCGGGACCGTCTCGCGCGCCAAGCTCGCGCGGCTCGTGCCGGCGATTCGCGAGGTGCTGCTCGCGGCGATCGACGCAGGCGGCTCGTCGTTGCGCGATTACGCCCGCCCCGACGGCGAGCTCGGCTATTTCTCCAAGCAATTCGCGGTCTATGGCCGCGAGGGCGAGCCGTGCAGCTGCGGCGGCACCGTCGAGCGCTATGCCGAAGGCGGCCGCTCGACTTTCTGGTGCCCGAAATGCCAGAAATGATTGACCGACCCCCCCGTTCTGCGTAAGGCGCACGGCTTCCGGGGCCGGGAGCTATCTCCCGCCCTTTCTTATTTACAGATCAGAGGGCTTCATGGCGAACACGCCACAGGCGAAAAAGCGCATCCGTCGTAACGCCGCGCGGACCATCGTGAACGGCAACCGTACCGGCCGCATCCGCACCTTCGTCAAGAAGGCCGAGACTGCGCTCGAAGCGGGCGACAAGGCTGCTGCAACCGCCGCGATGGCGATGGTTCAGCCCGAGCTGATGCGCGGCGTCGCCAAGGGCGTGCTGCACAAGAACACCGCGAGCCGCAAGTTCTCGCGCCTTACCAAGCGCCTCACCGCGCTCGCTTAATCCCAATCGGGTTACGCAACGGCTGATCGCCCGCTGGACACAAGTCCGGCGGGCTTTTTGTCGTGGTGTACGCTTTTCGAGGCGGCGATGGGTCTCGCAGTGCCGACTTAACCCCTATCAAGGAACGTTGCGCGAACGCTTTTGACCGTCCAAACGGCAAAGGCGCAGTTTACCGCGATTCGCAGAACCTTCATCAAAGTGTCACTGACGAAACGTCGTGATTTCATAGGCTTGTGAGATTTTCGACGCGAAACCTTCGCTCAATCCGAGTCAACCGGGTATATTTAGAAAATGTGACAGGTCGGGCCCTTGCTCGACTCGCTGCGATCTTCATAAATGGCCCTCCGCCGCGAGCGGTGTTTCTGGCTCGCGACCTACTTTGAATGGCAAGCGTCAGACGGATCGTGATTCCGCCTGGGGGGATGTTTGTCTGTCGTAATTTCAGCGGTGCGGGGTCTCCCGCAGCTCGCAATGCAAAGGTTTTGGCGTGGTCTTGACGGTGAACAGGGGGGGTGACGCGCACGATACCGACTTTGCCGGCGGGCAGGCCGATACGGTCGCGCGCGCCTGGAACACGGTGCGGACGCATCTGCGCGAATCGGCCGGGGTGCGGTTGTTCGATCAATGGCTCAAGCCGATCGCGCTCGTCGCGGGTGGAGACGGCGAGACGGTACGGCTGACGCTGCCGTCGGCGTTCATGACGAACTGGGTGCGCAACCATTACGGCGACCGGCTGCTGCAGGAATTCCGCGCGCTGGTGCCGAGCGTCCGCAGCGTGGCGATCGAGACCGGGATGGCGGCGGCACCGACGCCCGTGCTCAAGGCCGAGCCAGCGCCCGCACCCGTCGCGCCGGCCGAGCCCGTGGTCATCGCCGACCGTCCGACGCTCGATCCGCGCTTCACCTTCGACCGCTTCGTCGTCGATGCGTCGAACCGCGTCGCGTTCAACGCCGCAAAGGCGCTCGCCGAGCCCGGCGTGCCGCGTTTTAGCCCACTCTTCCTCCATAGCGGCACGGGGCAGGGCAAGAGCCACTTGATGCACGCGATAGGTGCTGCCTACCTTGCTGCGGTCCCCGAGGCGCGCGTGCTGATGATGTCGGCCGAACGCTTCATGTTCGACTTCGTCCAGGCGCTCCGCAGCCGCGACACGCACAGCTTCAAGCTGCGGCTGCGCTCGGCCGATCTGCTGCTGGTCGACGACCTCCAGTTCATCGCCGGCAAGGATTCGACGCAGGAAGAGTTCTTCCACACGATCAACGAAGTGATGGGCGCGGGCAAACGCCTCGTCATCTCGGCCGATCGCTGCCCGCAGGGGCTCGACGGAGTCGAGGCGCGGATCATGTCGCGGCTGTCGTGCGGCCTCGTCGCCGATATCAAGAATTCTGACCTGGCGCTCCGCCGCGCGGTGCTGACCCGCAAGCTGCTCGACATGCCGGGCGCGAAGGTGCCGGGCGACGTGCTCGACCTGCTCGCCGCGCGCATCACCGCGAGCATCCGCGACCTCGAGGGCGCGCTCAACCGCGTCGTTGCCTATGCGCAACTCACCGGGGTCGAAGTCGATCTCGAATTCGCCGTGGCGACGCTGGGCGACGTGCTGCGCGGGGCGGAACGCCGCGTGACGATCGACGAGATCCAGAAGGCGGTCTCGGCGCATTTCGAGCTGAAGCCGGTCGACCTGGTATCGGCACGCCGCGCGGTAGTGGTGGCCCGCCCGCGCCAGATCGCGATGTATCTCGCCAAGCGCCTGACGACACGCTCGCTTCCCGAGATCGGCCGCAAGTTCGGCGGGCGCGACCATTCGACGGTGATCCACGCGGTCCGCCGGATCGAGGAACTGCGCGACACCGATCGCGAGATCGACACCGCGGTGCGCGTGCTGCTGCGCGAGCTCGAGGGATAGCGAGCGCGCCGAAATTCCGGTATGGCTAAGGCCATATTCGGAGACAGGCGATGCAGTTGGCGAAGTGGGGCGACGACTTCGCGGTCCGTTTGCCCAAGGAAATGGTCGAGGCGCTTGCGGTGGAGCTGGGCGAGGAGCTCGATGTCCGCATTCAGAACGGGTCGCTTCGTATCCGCCGGAAACGGACGCGCGCGGACGTTCTGGAGAGCTTGAAGCGGTTCCAGGGCTGGATGCCCGAAGACTTCAAGTTCGATCGCGAAGAGGCAAATGCCCGGTAGCGCATTTGACAGCAACGTTCTGCTGTATCTGGTCTCGGTCAATGACCAAAGGGCCGCGCGGGCCCGCGATCTGGTGGCCGACGGCGGTACCATCAGCGTCCAGACCCTCAACGAAGTCGTCAACGTTGGGCGTCGCAAGTTCAAGATGCCGTGGCCGGATCTCGACGCGCTTTTGGACGAACTCAAAGACCTGTTGAGCCTTGTGCCAGTTGATCTCGAAACGCACGAGACCGCGTGCGGCCTCGCGCGGCGCTATAAGATCGCTTTCTACGATGCTGCGATCGTCGCCGCCGCACTGCTGGCGGATTGCGACACGCTCTGGTCCGAAGACATGCACGACGGCCTCTTCATCGACGGCCGCCTGACGATCCGCAACCCGTTCGCCGCTTAGACCTGCAGCCCCACCGCCGCCTGCGCCTTGGCGAGCGTCGGCGCCGCCAGCACTGCTGCGCGCGCCGCGCCATCGGCGAGCACCGCGCTCACCGCCGCGCGATCATCGAGCAATGCCGTCAGCCGCTCGCGGATCGGGGAGAGCGTCGCGACCGCCAGATCGGCGAGCTCAGGCTTGAACGCACCAAAGCCTTGTCCCGCGAACTGCGCCAGCACCGCGTCGGGCGTGCTCCCTTCGAGGGCTGCATAGATCGTCACGAGGTTCTTCGCCTCGGGCCGCTCGGCAAGCCCCGCGACCTCGCCCGGCAGGCCGTCGGCATCCGATTTGGCCTTGCGGACCTTGCTCGCGATCAGCTCGTCCGAATCGACCAAATTGATCCGCGACGCATCGCTCGGGTCCGACTTCGACATCTTCCCGCTCGCATCGCGCAAGCTCATGATGCGCGGTGCGGCCTTCGAGATGAACGGCTCGGGCAGCGTGAAGGTGTCGCCATAATCGCTGTTGAACTTGACCGCGATGTCGCGTGCGAGCTCGAGATGCTGCTTCTGGTCCTCGCCGACCGGCACGTGCGTCGCCTGGTAGAGCAGCACGTCGGCGGCTTGCAGCACGGGATAGGTGAACAGCCCGACGCTCTGCGTCTCGCCCTTCTTGCCGGCCTTGTCCTTCCATTGCGTCATGCGGCTGAGCCAGCCCATCCGCGCGGTGCCGCCAAGGATCCAGTGCAGCGCCGAATGCGCCGGCACGCGCGCCTGGTTGAACAGGATCGAGCGCTGCGGATCGATCCCGCACGCGAGCAGCGTCGCCGCCATCTCGGTGGTGTGCGCGTTCAGCTCAGCCGGGACGACCGGCTGCGACAGCGCGTGCAGATCGGCGAGGAAGAACAGGCATTCGTCGCCCGCTGCCATCGCGTCCTGCATCGCCACCCACTGGCGGATCGCGCCGAGATAGTTGCCGAGGTGGAGGTTGCCGGTTGGCTGGATGCCGGAGAGAACGCGCATGGGTTATTCCTGAACGGGTTTTGAGGTCGCGCCGCGCTTGCGCAGCAGCGCCTTGATGTCGGCGATGCGATACGCGCCGGCGACGAAGCACGCCACGCCATAGACCGCGCCGCCCGCGCCGACCAGCACGCCGAGCGCGCCGTAGCGCACGATCAGCGGCCCGCCGAGATACGGATCGAGCCATTGCTCGAACGCATAGATCGTCGCGCCCATCAGCAATGCTGCCAGCAGCAGCCGCGGCACCTTGCGACGTAGCCCCGCATCGGCGACGAAGTGCCCGCGCACGGCGAGCGTGCGGTAGAGCATCGCCACGTTGACGGTGGAGGCGAGCGCGGTCGCGAGCGGCGGGCCGACATGACCGATCAGCGGGATCAGAATGAGGTTGCCGACGATATTGACCGCAATCGAGATCATCGCATACCGCACCGGCGTCCGCGTATCGCCGCGCGCGTAATAGCCCGGTGTCAGCACCTTGACGAGCACGTACGACGGCAGCCCGATCGAGAAAGCGCTCAGCGCCCAGCCGCAGCGCTTGGCGTCCATCGCGCCGAACTTGCCATATTCGAACAGCCCGCGGACGATCGGCTCGGCGGCGACGAGGAAGGCGATCGTCGCGGGAAGCGTGAGGAACAGCGCAAGCTCAATCCCGCGATTCTGCGTCTCCATCGCCGCCGCGTCCTGGCCCGAGGACAGCAGCCGCGAGATCGTCGGCAGCAGGATCGTGCCGAGCCCGATCCCGATCAGCCCGAGCGGGAGCTGGTTGAGCCGGTCGGCATAATAGATGTACGTGATCGAGCCCGACGCCAGCAGGCTGCCGGCGAGCGAGGTCGAGATCAGCAGATTGATCTGCGACGCGCCCGCACCCGCGGCGGCCGGGACGATGAGGCGCAGCATCTCGCGCACGTCCGCGTCGAGCCGCGGCATCCGCAGCCGCATGTCGACGCCCGCGCGGTGGCACGCCAGGATCAGCCAGGCGAGTTGCAGCACGCCCCCGACCGTCACCGAGATCGCCTGGACGCGCGCGGTCTCATATTCGTCGGCACCGTGGAAGAACCACAGCCCGCCGATCATCGCGAGGTTGAGCAGGATCGGCGCGGCGGCATTGACCCAGAATTTGTCGAGCGAGTTGAGGATCCCGCCGAGCAGCGAGGCGAGCGAGATCAAAGCGAGATAGGGCAGGGTGATCCGCGAGAGCATGACCGCGAAGGCGAATTGCGCGTGGCTCGGATGCTGGCGCGCGAACCCGCCCGACAGCAGATAGGTGATCGGCCAGGCGGCGAGCAGCATCGCCACCGTGAACACGATCAGCACTGGCAGCAGCACCGCCAGCGCGCGCTCGGCAAAGGCGTAGCCGGCGGGGAGGCCCTCGGGCCCGGAGGCCTTCTTGTTGAACAGCGGAATGAAGGCGGCGGAGAAGGCGCCCTCCGCGAAGAGCGCGCGGAACATGTTGGGCAAGCGGAAGGCGACGCCGTTGAAGGCATCCGATGCGAACCCCGCGCCGACATAGCGTGCGGCGAGCGAATCGCGCAGCAAGGCGAGCACCCGGCTGACGAGCGTCAGCCCGCCGACCGAGCCAAGGGATTTGACGAGGTTCATTGCGCCATCAGCCCGACACCCATTTCGTCACCCCGGACTTGTTCCGGGGTCCACCGGGCCGCGCGCCGATCGGCGGAGAGTGTGCGGCGCGGTGGACCCCGGGACAAGCCCGGGGTGACGCGGCAAGATTACGCCGTGCCGAACGCGCCCGAGGCTTCGCCGGCTTCCTGCTGCTGCAGGAACACCGCGCCGAAATCGATCGGCTCGAGGAGCAGCGGCGGGAAGCCGCCGTCGCGGACTGCATCGGCGAGCACGCGGCGCGCGAACGGGAAGATCAGCCGCGGCGCTTCGGCCAGCAGGAACGGCTGGAGATGCTCGAGCGGGAAATTGCGCAAGCCGAACAGCCCGGCATAGGAAAGGTCGACCAGGAACGCGACGGTGCCCTCGGCCTCGGCCTTCACTTCGATCCGCAGGACGATTTCATAGACGTCCTCGCCGACCTGCGCCGAGGCGATGTTAAACTGGACGTCGATCGCCGGCGGCGTCGGGTTCTGGAAGATCGCCGGTGCGTTGGGGTTCTCGAACGAGAAGTCCTTGACATATTGCGAGATCAGACCCGCCGCCGGGGTCGTATCGGCCCCGTTTGCCAACGGCGCGCCGTCGACCGTGGTGGTGATGAAGCCGTCATCCTGCTCGCTCATGGAACTCGTCCTTGCTTTGGCCGTATAGTCGCCACAGCGTTGTGGCATGGAAGGCGCGCGCCTAGCAGGGGGTGGGACCGAGTTCAACCGAGGCCCCACGGCTTTGACAGGCACCGCGTACAATCACGTCGTTTGAAACAGCGGCGGTTTATGCCTATGTAGCGTGTCTAGTGAAAGCCCTGGAGGCCGCGTGTTCCTGATTGTTATCCTCGTGATGGTCGCCGGTTTTCTGGCGCTGCGTCTGTACATGGTGCTCGGCAAGCGCACCGGGCATGAGCAGCCCTTGCCCAAACCCGCCGAGGACCGCGCTCCGCTGACGCTGGTGCAACGCCCGACCGAAATCGCCGGCGAAAGCCGCGAGCCGGTCAGCCGGTTGGTCGAGCCCAAGGCCGAGGCCGGCATCCGCGCGATTATCGCCGGCGACTCGTCGTTCGACGTGGCGCGCTTCCTCGATGGATCGAAGGCAGCGTATCGCATGATCCTTGAGGCGTTCTGGAAGGGCGACGAGGAAGAACTCGCCTGGCTCGCCGAGGACGACGTGCGCGAGGCGTTCGTCGCTGCGATCGAAGCGCGCAACACCGCGGGCCACGTCCTCGAAAATCGTCTGGTCTCGATCGAACGCGCGGTGATCTCCGACGCGACGCTCGAGGGCAAGGTTGCGCGGATCACGGTGCGCTTCGACGCCGATATCGCCGCGGTCACGCGCGATGCCGAGAACACCGTCATCGCCGGATCGATGAGCGACGCGGTCGAGACGCACGATGCCTGGACCTTCGCGCGGACGCTCAAGAGCAGCGATCCGAACTGGAAGCTCGCCGACACCGACGAGGCGTGATCGCGGTGCGGGGGGACGTTCGGGTTTCGCTTTCCGGCCTTCGGTACGGAAAGTCCGTTGGCGTAACCGCGTTGGCGCTTTTCCTCGCGGCCTGCGGCGGTGGGCAGATCGAACGCCCCCGCGCTATCGGCAACGGGCAGACTCCCGTCCGGCGCCCCGTACCGGCAACGCCGATCGCCCCGACCCAGGCCGTCACCGCGCCCGGGCCGAGCGCGAGTAGCGCGGGCGTCATCGCCGGGCCGCCGCTCTACAGCTTGCCGATCGACGATGCGCAGGCCGAGCGCGCGCTCGTCGCCTTCCGCGCGACCTGCCCCTCGCTGCAACGCCGCACCGACGCGACGGGCCTGACGCAGGGCGCCGACTGGCAGCCGGCGTGCGCCGCCGCGCCGAGCGTCCGTTCGGGCGGGGCGCGTGCGTTCTTCGCGCAATATTTCGAAGCGGTCCAAGTCGGCGACGGCAAGGCGTTCGCGACGGGCTATTACGAGCCCGAGATCCGCGGCTCGCGCGATCGGCGACGCGGGTACGAGGTGCCGATCTACGCGCGTCCGTCCGACCTCGTCGATGTCGATCTCGGCCTGTTCAGCGATACGCTCAAGGGCAAGAAGATCCGCGGTCGTGTCGCGGGCAAGAGCTTCGTCCCCTATGACGATCGCACCGCGATCGAGCAGGGCTCGCTCGACGGCCGTGCGCCGATCATCGCCTGGGCGGCCGATCCGATCGAACTGTTCTTCCTGCAGGTCCAGGGCTCGGGCCGGCTGCGGCTGCCCGACGGGTCGGTGATGCGGATCGGCTATGAGAGCCAGAACGGCCGCGATTACACCGGCATCGGCGCGCTGATGAAGCAGCGCGGGCTGCTCGCGCCGGGGCAGAGCTCGATGCAGGGCATTGTCGGTTGGCTGCACGATCATCCCGAAGAGGGCCGCGCGATCATGCGCGAGAATAAGAGCTACGTGTTCTTCCGCGAACAGACCGGGCCGGCGCTCGGCGCGCTCGGCATTGCGGTAACGGGCGGGGTGAGTGCTGCGGCTGATCCGCATTTCGTGCCGCTCGGCGCGCCGGTTTTGCTGTCGATGGACCGCGCCGATGCGAGCCGCTTGTGGATCGCACAGGATACCGGCGGCGCGATCAAGGGCGCCAACCGGATCGACACCTTCTGGGGCGCAGGCGCCGATGCGGCGGCGACGGCGGGCGGAATGGCGGCGCGCGGCACCGCGTTCCTGCTGCTGCCGGTCGGCACGCTGCAGCGCCTGGGTGCTGCGACGGCGGGCTGACAGGGGTGGGATCGCGCCCGCTCCGTCCCGAGGAAGCCGCGCTGTGGGCGCGCGTGATGGCGGGGGTCCGCCCGCTGCGCGCGGTCGCGCCCGCCGCCAAGGCGGTCCCGCTCGCGCCGGTCGAACGTCGCCCCGTTCCCGCGATGCGCCTCCCCGAAAAACCTCTCCCATCGTTCGGCGCGTTGCTCGGTAAGGGGACGGTCGGCTCGGTCCCGCCGCTCGGCCGCAAGGGCATTTCGATCACCGCGCCCCCCAAGCCGCCCGGCAACACGCTCGACGGTAGCTGGGACCGCCAGCTGTCGCGCGGGCTCGTCTCGCCCGATCGCACGATCGACCTCCACGGCCATACGCTGCACTCGGCCTATGACCTGCTCGATGCCGCGCTCGATGCCGCGATCCGCGCCGGCGACCGCGTGATCCTGCTCGTCACCGGCAAGCCACCCCGCCCGGCGAGCGAACGCCCGCATGCGCGCGGTGCGATCCGCGCGGCGACGGGCGACTGGCTCGCCGGATCGCGCCACTCCGCAGCGATCGCGGCGGTGCGCGGGGCGCATCCGCGGCATGGCGGGGCGGGGGCTTTGTATATTGTCCTCAAGCGTTTGCGGGCATCACAAAACTCTTAACCTTTTGCTGCGAAGGTCCTGCCAAGCCCGCGCAAACGATCGGGTCAGGAGTCGCGCACTGCTACAATGGACGAGGTCACGCTCAAGAGTCGCGCGGTCGTTTTTGCGATTTGCGCCGGGGCTGTCGCCTTCTTCCTCGCGGTGCTTGCGACGTCGGCGGGGGGCGTCCAGCTCGATAATTTGACGCGGGCGTTGATCCCCGCGGTGGTCTGCGCGGCGATGTGCTGGGCCTCGGCCGAGCGCAGCATCGCCGGCACCGCTGGCGCGATCGACGCCGCGATCGAACGGCTGGCGCATGCCGCCGAGGGCGACCTCGCCAGCGCGATCCCGCCCGAGATCGGCGAGAACGTTCCGCAACTCGCGCGTGCGATGGAAAGCCTGTTCACGCAGATGACCGCGCATCTCGACGGCGTCCAGCGCCTGGCGATGTTCGATCCGGTGACGGGCCTCGCCAACCGCAGCAACTTCCGCGCGACGTGCGAGCGAATGCTCGCGACGCCGCCCGCGACGACGCGGGACACGCGCGGTGGCCTGTTCTTCATCGATCTCGATCGCTTCAAGGTGGTCAACGATACGATGGGGCATGCCTGTGGCGACGCATTGCTCGGCATGGTTGCCAACCGTCTGCGCGCCGTTGCCGACAGCATCGCTCGCGAGCCCGACGGCGTGCCGCCGCTGATCGGCCGGCTTGCCGGCGACGAATTCACGATGTTCTTCCCCGCGATCGGCGCGGCCGGCGATGCCGCGAAGATCGGCTGCGATATCCTGCGCGCGCTCGCCGAGCCGTTCGACCTGGGCGGCGCCAACGTCTCGATCGGCGCGTCGATCGGCATGGCGCTGTGCCCCGAGCACGGCATAACGCTGACCGAGCTGATGCGCGCAGCCGACGCCGCGATGTATCATGCCAAGGGCAGCGGACGCGGGCGCGCCGAGCCGTTCAGCGTCGAGCTCGCCGCGCGCATCGCCGCGCGTGCGACGCTCGAGGGCGATCTGCGCGAAGCGATCGACCGCGACGAATTCGCGCTCGTCTTCCAGCCGCAGATCAGCGTCGATCACGGCCGGATCGTCGGGGCCGAAGCGCTGCTCCGCTGGCGCCACCCGCGCGAGGGGCTTCGCTTGCCGCTGACCTTCCTCGATTGCGCCGAGGAGACCGGCATGATCGTCGATATCGGCGACTGGGTGGTCGATTCGGTCGCCGCGACGATCGCGCGCTGGGGGCGGATCGGGATCGAGCAGCGGCTTTCGGTCAACGTTTCGCCGCGCCAGATCGACCATGCGCGCTTCTTCCACGGGCTGCGCGCCGCGCTCCACCGCGCCCGCGCCCCCGCGCATCTGCTCGAGCTCGAGATCAGCGAGACGCTGGCGATGCAGTGCAGCGACGACGTCCTCGATGCGATCGTGCAGCTCCGCGCCGCCGGCGCGACGATCGCGATCGACGATTTCGGTACGGGCTATTCGAACCTCTCGCGGCTGCGCGCGCTGCCGATCGACCGGATCAAGCTCGACCGCAGTCTGGTCGCGCCCGTCGCCGACGATGCCGCAGCGCGGATGATCGCGCAGGCGGTGGTCGGCGTGATCCACGCGCTCGGCTGCGAGGCGGTTGCCGAAGGGGTCGAGACGCAAGCGCAAGTCGATATCCTGCGCATCATCGGCTGCGACGTGATGCAGGGCTATGCGATCGCCGCGCCGATGGAGGAATCGGCGTTCGTCGCGTGGAGCCGCGGCAGCGTGCGCCGCGCGGTCGGCGATGGTGCGGTCCTGGCGGGGGTCGGCTGGCGCGGCTGACGGCGCGTGCCGCTCAGCGTTTTACGCCGCGCAGCATCTGCCACACCTTCATCCCGCCGGTCGGCTTGGCGACGCCGTCAAGCCGCTCGGCGCGGACGATCGTGACGGGCTTGGCCATCATCTGCCCCTTGAACGCACCGTCGCCGCCCGGCAGCGTCGGCCGCGCGAGCATCCGCTTGACCACGTCCATCCCGACGATCACGCGCCCGAACGCGGCATAGCCGATGAACCCCGGCCGCGCGTCGAGCGACGGATTGGCGCCGACCATGATCGAGAAATTGCCCGACCCCGAATCGCTGCGCTCGTAGCGCGCCATCGAGAGCGTGCCGTCGAGATGCTTGATCCCGGTCTTGTTGGTCGGCTCGAGCGGGACGACGCCGAGCATGCGGTGCGAATCGGTGCCGATCCCGCCCTGGACGAAGCCGGTATTGGGCGCGGTCTTGCGCCGCGTCGCACGGTAGAAGCTGGTGCCCTCGAAGCGCCCGTCATCGACATAGGCGAGGAAATTGGCGACCGTCCCCGGTGCGTGCCGCGCATCGAGCGCGACGACGATCGGCCCGGCCGCGGTGACGAAGCGCACGCGGACCACCGCTGGCTCGCGCGGCGCGGCTGCGGGGGAGGTACCCGCGGCGATCCCCGTACCTGCCATCGCCAGCGCCAAAAGACTCGTTCGAAACCGCATCGCATCCAACCTTGTTGTCGCTCGCCCGCGCGGCGCGCGCCGAGACCCTGGCGATACAGCGCGATGCGACGGGTGCAACCATCGCGGGCTGCATGGTGCCCGGCGCTTGGTGAACGCCCCATAAATGGCGCATTCCAGACCCGTTCAGGCCGACTCGCCTACAGCTTGCAACAAGCTAGCCCGCTGATGCGTTATTTGGCGATGCACGGGGAATGCTTGGAATGAGGAGATACGAGATGAACCACCTGATGAAGAAGATCGGTCTCGGCCTTGCCCTTGGCGCGACCGCATTGACCGCAGCAGCTCCCGCCGAAGCACAGCGCTGGGGCGGCTATCGTGGCCATGGCGGCTATTATCGTGGCGGCGGCGGTGGCGGCACCGCGATCGTCGCCGGGATTGCCGGCCTCGCCGTCGGCGCAGCGCTCGCGTCGAACAACAACCGCGGCTATTACCGCGACCGCGGCTATTATCGCGGTGGCTATTACAATGACGGCTATTACCGCGATCGCGGCTATTACAGCGGCTATTATGCCGAGCCGGTCTACGAGCAGCGCTGCTTCATCGAGCGCCGCTGGGATGGCTATTACGATCGTCCGGTCAACGTCCGCGTCTGCCGCTAAACTGGCGACTGCGGGATGCGATGCGGTGCGGGACTTGGGTTCCGCGCCGTTTTCGTGTCTGGCGTGGGGGCGATTTTTCCGTCATGAGCTCGGGCCATGACCGATACAGATCAGACCCCAGACCGCCTGTCCTCCAACCCGCGCAGCCCGCATTATGACGAGGCTGCGCTGGCCCGCGGGATCGGCATCCGCTTCAAGGGCCAGCAGCGCCACGACGTCGAGGAATATAGCCGCTCCGAGGGCTGGATCCGCGTCGCGCTCGGCAAGAAGGTGGATCGGCATGGCCAGCCGCTGACGCTCAAGCTGTCGGGCGAGGTCGAGGCGTGGTTCGAGCGGCCGGCCGAGGGTGCGGATACCGCCGAAGGCTAATTGGGCGCTAAAAGCCCCTCCCCTTTAGGGGTGTCTCTTATACACATCTGACGCTGCCGACGA
>NZ_JASJVC010000087.1:0-14027 GCF_035019905.1 Sphingomonas sp. 10B4
AGATGTGTATAAGAGACAGCTCCCGCAAACGGGAGGGGGGCAGTGAGCGTCAAGGTCGGCATTCTGCTCTCGGGGCGTGGCTCCAATATGATGGCGCTGGTCGAGGCCGCGCAGGACTATCACGTCGCGCTCGTCGCATCGGACAAGCCCGACGCCGCCGGCATAGCCTGGGCACGCGACCGCGGCCTCGCCACCTTCACGCAGTCGCCCAAGGGTATTGCCAAGGCGGACTATGAAGTCGCGATCGACGCCGCGCTCGTCGCGGCCGGCGTCGAGGTGATCGCACTGGCCGGCTACATGTGCCTCCTCTCTGACGCATTCGTCGCGCGCTGGGCGGGCCGGATCATCAACATCCACCCCTCGCTGCTCCCCAAATACAAGGGCCTCGACACGCATGCCCGCGCGATCGAAGCGGGCGATGCGGTTGCTGGCTGCTCGGTCCATATCGTCACCGAGGAACTCGACGGCGGCGCAGTGCTTGGTCAGGCCGAGGTCGCGATCCTGCCCGGTGACACCCCCGACAGCCTCGCCGCGCGCGTGCTCGAGGCCGAGCATCGCCTTTACCCCCAGGTTCTGGCAGAGTTCGTAAGACGATGAGCCCCGATCCCGAATCCGCCCTCGCCAAGGTCCGCGCACTGGCGCTGGCCTTGCCCGAAACCACAGAGCGCCCGTCGCACGGCGCACCCGGCTTCCTGATCGCGGACGGCAAGTTCTTCGCCTATTTCTGGCACGACCATCACGGCGACGGCGAGACCGTGGTGATCGTCAAGACGACGGGTAGCGACGAGCAGGCGATGCTGATCGAGGCCGACCCCGATTGCTATTTCCGCCCGGCCTATCTCGGCGCCTCGGGCTGGGTCGCGATGCGGCTCGATCGTGACGACACCGATTGGGACCGCGTCGGCGACCGGATCGCGATCAGCTGGGAACTCGCCGCGCCGCGTCGCTTGCTCGAGGCGGGCGGACGGTGAGCGAGCAACCGCGCGATCCCGAACTGCAAGTCGCTGCGACCGAGGCGGTCGCCAAGGCCGAAGCAGCGGCGACGCGGCGGCGTTGGATCAACCTCGGCGAATTCATCGCGGTCGCCGGGTTGCTCATTGCGGGCGGCAGCCTGTACCTCAACTGGGCCGATCACCGCGCAGACGAAGCCGACAAGCAGGTCGCCTCGATCAAGGCAGCGCGCGAGCAATCACGCTTCGACATCCGCGCGGCGCCGGCTTCGAACGGCAGCGCGCTGCTGCTGGCGCATGACGACCGTCACGCGATCCGCGACGCAACCGTCACCTTCCCGACCGCGCTGGGTGTCGGCACCAAGGATACTGTCGCCGACACGATCGATCGCGGCTGGTTCGATCATGCCTTGCTCAAGGCGACCGATGGCGGGCCCGACAAGAAGGCCGGGCGGCTGCCGGTGCTGATCGCGCTGACCTATTGGGATGGCGATACGCCGCGGACGACGCGCGGGATCTACGATATCGGGTGGAAGACCGAGGGCGGGTTTCCGTTCGGACGCTCGGTCAAGCTCGAAAGCCTGCGGCTCCACGAACTCGGCGGGACGCAGAAGCGGCTCGATGCGGTCTGGGCGGGTCAGCAGCCGAAGACCAACGACTGACGCCGTTCCGGCCGGGGTTCAAAGACCGCGCGCGTAAACCGGGTCGACATGCACCTCGCCGCCGACGACGAAGTCGCGGCTGCCGATGACGCTAAATCCATTGCGTTCGTAAAAGGCACGGGCGCGGGCATTTTGATCCCATACGCCGAGCAACACACGCTTGGCGCCAACCAGGACAGCATCGGCGATCGCCTGCGCCATCAGCGCGGCGCCGATGCCGCTGCCATAGGCCTGTCGCAGCGTGTAGATCCGGCGCAGCTCGATATCGCCGGGCTGCAGCGCAATCGGAAAGTCGGGCGCGGTCAGCACGGCATAGCCGATCGGCGCAAACCCGGGCTCGATCTCCGCGACGGTGACGACCGTCGCGGGATCGGCGAGCCATTTGGCAAACACCGCCGCACTATTGTTCTTGAGACAATGCGCGACGAGATCGGCGCCGGCGAGCGACGGCGCATAGGTGTCGAGGAACGCTGCGTTGGCGACGAGCGACAGCAGGTCGGCATCCGCCGGCCCTGCCCGTCGCACGCGCCACTTTGGCATCAGCCGACGATTTCTTCAGGCTTGAAGAAATAGGCGATCTCGATCTCGGCATTCTCGTCCGAATCCGAACCGTGCACGGTGTTGGCTTCGATCGACTCGGCGAGCTCCTTGCGGATCGTGCCGGGCTCGGCGTTCGCCGGGTTGGTTGCGCCCATGATGTCGCGATTGCGCTGCATGGCGTTCTCGCCCTCGAGTACCTGGACGACGACCGGGCCCGAGATCATGAAGCTAACGAGCTCGCCGAAGAACGGACGCTCCTTGTGGACCGCGTAGAAGCCATCGGCCTGCTCGCGGGTCATCTGGATACGCTTCGAGGCGATGACGCGGAGGCCTGCTTCCTCGAGCATCTTGGTGACGGCACCGGTGATGTTGCGACGCGTCGCGTCGGGCTTGATGATCGAAAAAGTGCGGTTCGCGGCCATGACCGTGAAGCTCCTGTGTTTGAAAGGCGTTTGGAAAGTCGCGCTCCCCTAGTCGGGCGCCCGGTCGGATGCAAGCCTCAGGCGGCTTGCTCCCACCGGCCGCTGTCATTCTGTTTCCAGTAGCGGCGCTCGATCCCGGAGCGATCGGCGAGCGCTTTCCACGCGGCGCGCGCTTGGATGATGCGCTCCTCGTCGAAGAAGTGGAAGGCGCGGTCGAAGCCGAGCGCTTCCTCGCGCCACACGCCGTCAGCGAGCGCGATGTTGCGCGCGGCATTGGCGGCGGCGGGGCGGTCGGTGATGAGGATCGGCTGGGCGGCGTCGCTCTCGCCGTCGGCTTGTGCGTGCGGAAGGAAGCTGTCGGGGGCATAGGTCCACAGCAAGCGGTCGAGCGCACCGCGCTGGTCGACGCTTTCGGCGACGATCAGCAGGCGGCCGCCGGTCTCGACGACGCGCTCGGCGATACGCGGGAGCACGCGTTCCAGCGGTTGCGCGGTGAGGTGGTAGAAGTCGACTTGCATGTTTCTCCCCCCTACCTTGCCTTCTTGCTCAGGCGGACCGCAAGCGTTCCAGGTCGTTCCCTCCCCTAGCCCCTCCCGCAAGCGGGAGGGGGATTTGTGGCTTACCCCTCGAAATTATCTGCGACGAACCGGTCGAGCAGACGTACGCCGTACCCGGTCGCGCCCTTGTCGTAGTTCGGGCCGGCCTTGTCGGACCACACCATCCCGGCGATGTCGAGATGCGCCCATTTCACGCCCGGATCGACGAAGCGCTGGATGAACTGCGCGGCAGTGATCGACCCTGCGCCACGCGGACCGACGTTCTTCATGTCGGCGATCGGCGAGTCGATCAGCTTGTTGTACGCCTCGCCCAGCGGGAAGCGCCACAGCAGGTCGCCCGACGCCTTGCCCGCAGCGAGCAGCTGATCGGCGAGCGAATCGTCATTGGCGAAGATGCCGCCATGCTCAGAGCCAAGGCTGATGATCATCGCGCCAGTGAGCGTTGCAAGATCGACGATCGTCTTTGGGCGATGCGTGCGCTGCACCCAAGTGACCGCGTCGCACAGCACGAGCCGGCCCTCGGCATCGGTGTTGAGGATCTCGATCGTCTGCCCCGACATCGAGGTGAGCACGTCACCGGGACGGATCGCATCGCCATCGGGCATGTTCTCGACGAGGCCGCACACGCCGATCACATTGGCCTTGGCCTTGCGCCCGGCGATCGCCTTCATCGCGCCGACGACCGCGCCAGCACCACCCATGTCCCACTTCATGTCTTCCATGCCGGGCCCCGGCTTGAGCGAAATGCCGCCGGTGTCGAAGGTGACGCCCTTGCCGACCAGCGCCAGCTCGGGATCACCGGCGCCTGCCCCGCTCCATTTCAGTGCGAGCAGCCGCGCGTCCTTGGCCGAACCCTGCGACACGCCGAGCAATGCGCCCATGCCGAGCTCGCGCATCTCGTCCTCGCCAAGCACGGTGACTTCGAGTCCAAGGCCCTCGACTTCGGCCAGCACCTTGGCGACGAAGGTTTCGGGATAGATGACGTTTGGCGGCTCGGCGACGAGCGTGCGCGTCAGCTCGAGGCCCTCGGTCAGCGCCTTCTGCTTGCTCCACGCGGCATCGGTCGCTTCGGGCGCGCCGTGCAGGACGATCGAGGTCAGCGTCGGCTTCGATTTTTCGGGGAGTTTGGTGCGATAGACGTCGTGACGCCAGCCGCGCTGTGCTGCCGCTCCGGCAAAGCGCGCAACCGCGTTCGGGGTGGCGCCCGTGCCGGTGAAATCGACGCTCGCGCTCGTGACGCCCGAGGTCAGCAAGCGAGCGGTCAGCGCACCGCCGGCGCGCTCATAGTCGGGCTCGCTGCCCGCGCCCGTGCCGAGCAGCAACACGCGCCGCACCCCGCCCGCACCGTCGGTCACGAAGGCCTCGACGACGCTCGCCGCCTCGCCCTCGAAGCGGCTCGCGCGGGCCGCGGCCTTGACGAGATCGAGCGCCGCCGCGTCGACGAGCGTAGTCGCGAGCCGGGCAAGCCCGTCCTTCTCGACGGGAAAGGCGATCGCCGCGGCGGACGCCGGCGCGGCGCTGGAAAGTTCGATGTGCATGAAAGCCTCGATGTGGTCTGGTCGTCGAATGAGTCGAATGTCTCTAGGACAGCCAGACGCTGCTGGCAAAGGATCGACCCCAGGAAATCGCCGGGGGAATTCGCCGCAGCACGATTGCAGCGAGGCAAGGTCGATGCGATAGGGCGGGATCGACCAGCGGCATCCGGCGACAGATCGGGCGCTTTCTCGCATCAGGGTGTTAGTTCCGACGTGAAGCGTGCCTTCTTTCTCGCCAGCTGTGTGTTTCCGCTCGTCTGGGCGGCCGCGCCCGCCTTCGCGCAGGATCTGCAGACGCGGACCGTCCCTCCCCCGCCGCCCGCGACGACGCCGAGCACGGGCGAAGACCAGGTCCAGTTCAACGCCACGACGCTGGAATATGACAGCAAAGGCGACATGGTCACCGCCAAGGGCGACGTGCGAATGTACCGCGCCGGCAATAGGTTGCGCGCCGATACGGTGGTATGGGACCGCAAGACCGGCAAGGTCCACGCGGACGGCAATGTCGCGGTGGTCAACCCCGGCGGCGACACCGCCTATGGCGATTCGATCGAGCTGACCGATGCGCTCAAGGACGGCATGGTCGACAACATGCTGCTCGTGCTCGAAAAGGGTGGACGACTGGCTGCACGCAAGGGAACGCGCTCGCTCGACGAGACCGTCGTGCTCGAGGATGCCGCCTACACGCCGTGCGGTGTGACCGATTCGAACAATTGCCCCAAGGAACCGTCGTGGAAGATCACCGCGGTGCGCGTGATCTATCGGCCCGATCGACGCCGGATCTATTACAAGGGCGCGCGAATCAATTTGTTCGGCCTGCCGACGATTCCGTTGCCCGCTTTCTCGAATGCGATCGGCGACGGCAACGACAACGGCCTGCTCGCGCCCGACCTGCGCTACAGCCGTACCAACGGCTTCGAATTCGCGCAGCCCTACCATTTCGCGCTCGGGCCGAACCAAGGGCTTACGGTCACGCCGCGGATCTTCAGCGCCGTGCTGCCGATGCTCAAGGCCGAATATAGCGCGCTCAACACGCTCGGCGCGTACCGCATCGCGGGCTATGTCACCGCGAGCCCGCGCAGCACCGATTTGCTGACCCCGACCCCTGCAGGCACGCCGAATTCGTTCCGCGGCTATCTCGACGGGGTTGCGCGTTTCCAGCTGACCCCCGATTGGACGCTCAGCGGTTCCTTGCGCCTGACCACCGACCCGACGTTCCTGCGACGCTATGACATCTCGACCGACGACCGGCTGCGCAGCACCGTGAAGCTTGAGCATATCGACCGGAGCAGCTATTTCTCGGTCGCCGGTTGGTACGTCCAGACGCTCCGCGTCGGCGACCGCCAGGCGCTCCAGCCGATCGCGCTGCCCGAGATCGATTATCGCAAGCGGATTCCCGACAGTCTTCTCGGCGGCGTTCTCACCTTCCAGCTCAACACGCTCGGGATCGAGCGCCCGGCGGGACAGGACACGCAGCGCGCGTTTGCCAGCGCGCAATGGGAATTGCGCAAGCTGACGCCCTGGGGCCAGGAGGTGACCTTCACCGCGCTCGGCCGCGGCGACCTCTACCGTACCAGCGACATTCTCGCGACGAGCGTGGCAAACTATCGCGGCGAATCGGGCGTCAGCGGCCGCCTGATCGGCGCGTTTGCTATCGACGTGAAGTGGCCGTTCATCGGGGCGTTCCTTGGCGGCACGCAGCGTCTTACCCCGCGCGTGCAAATCGTCGGATCGCCACAGGCTGGCACCACAACGGTTCCGAACGAGGATTCGCGGTCGGTCGATCTCGAGGATACCAACCTGTTCTCGCTCAACCGCTTTCCCGGCTACGATCGCTTCGAGGATTCGGCGCGGGTGACCTACGGGCTCGACTGGGCGGTCGACCTACCGGGCTTCTCGCTCACGACGAATATCGGGCAAAGCTATCGCCTCAACAGCCGTCCGACCCTGTTTCCCGACGGTACCGGCCTTTCGGGACGCGTATCGGACATTGTCGGGCGGACCGAACTGCGCTTCCATGACTGGGTTTCGGTGATCCACCGCTACCGGCTCGACCAAGGCGACCTCGCGGTCCGCCGCAACGAGCTCGATGCGACCGTTGGTTCGCGCAGCACCTATTTCCTCGTCGGATATCTGCGGCTCAACCGCAACATCGATCGGACGCTCGAGGATCTGCGCGATCGCGAGGAATTGCGGGTCGGCTCGCGCGTGCAGATTTCGCGCTTCTGGTCCGTGTTCGGCTCGACGGTGATCGATCTGACCAATCGTGACGAAGACCCGTTGTCGCTCGCCGACGGGTTCGACCCCGTACGGCACCGGCTCGGTGTCCAGTATGAGGATGATTGCCTCAAGCTCGGGGTTACCTGGAAACGGGATTATCAGACCACCGGCGACGTCAAGGCGGGCAATGGCTTCTTGTTGACGCTGGCGTTCAAAAACCTTGGCCGCTAAGCACTGGTTCAGACGGATCGGCGCAGGACCGCGTCCAACGGTTCGGGCCCGGGCCTAGGGCGCGAAGGTTTGGGCTGATCGGGCACGCTGTGCGGGATGGGATTTTGATTACGTGAAGACTGATACAGCAAAGCCGACCCGACTGGGTCGCAGCTTCGGATTTGGCGCAGCGATCATCGCGCTGCTGGCCGCGAGCGGGGGCTCGATCGCGCAGACTGCGCCGGCGCCAGCGGGGCAGGATGCGGCGGCGTCCGACCAAGCCGGCGTGACCGCGCTCGATCTGCCCAAGAACCCAACGATCTTCGGCAAGGTCGATCCGACGATCCGCAAGCCAACCGCGATCGTCAACGGTGCTGTGATCACCGGGACCGATATCGACCAGCGCGTTGCGCTGTTGCTCGCTGCACGCGACCTCAAACTGTCGGCGCAGGAAATGGCGCAGTACAAGCTCGTCATCGTTCGCCAGCTGATCGACGAAACGCTCGAGATCCAGCAGGCAAAGAGTGCCGACGTCAAAATTGGTCCCGACGAGATCAACAAGAGCTACGACACGGTCGCCCGCAACTTCGGCAAGACGCCGACCGAAATGCGCGCGTATTTGCGGACGATCGGATCGGCCGACCGTTCGCTCAAGCGCCAGATCGAGGCAGAGCTGTCGTGGAACCGCTATCTTCGCCGCAAGGTCGACGTCAACGTCGGTGACGAAGAGGTCAATGCGATCATCGACAAGATCAAGAAGCAGCAGGGCTCGACCGAATATCACGTTCGCGAAATCTATCTGAAGGCCGATGCCGACCGTGCGCCCGAGGTGTTCGCGCAAGCGCAGCAAATGATGCAGTCGATCCAGAAGCGCGACAAGGGCGAGGATACGTTCGGCTACTATGCCCGCCTGTCCGACGCGACGACGCGTGCGACCGGCGGCGATCTCGACTGGTTGAGCGAGCAGCAATTGTCGCAGCTTCCGGCGGCGCTGGTCGAAGCGATCAAATCGATGACGCCCGAGCATCTCGCCGGTCCGATCGAGGTGCCGGGTGGCTTCTCGATCATCTATCTGGTCGATACGCGCAAGATCGGCGTCGCCGATCCGCTCGATGCGCGCCTGACGCTCAAGCAGGTCAGCGAGCGCTTCCCCGAGGGGATCACGCAGGAACAAGCCAACGCCCGCGTCGCCGAGTTCGCCAAGCTCAGCTCGACGATCAAGGGCTGCGGCGAGGTTGCCAAGGTTGCGGCAACGCTCGGCGCGGATGTGGTCGACAACGATTCGGTGCGGATCAAGGATCTGCCGGTCGCGCTGCGCGAGATCATGCTCAAGCTGCAGGTCGGCGAATCGACGCCGCCGTTCGGCTCGGCCAAGGATGGCATCCGTTCGCTTGTGTTGTGCGGCCGTGACGAAGCGGTTGCAAACATTCCGGGAATGGAACAAGTTCGCAGCACGATGGAAAATCAACGCGTTAACCTGCGTGCGAACCAGTTGCTCCGCGATTTGCGGCGTGACGCGATCGTCGAATATCGCTGACCTGGAGGATATCACGATGGTCGCGCCGCTCGCCATATCGATGGGGGATCCGGCGGGCATCGGCCCCGAGGTGATCGCAAAAGCATGGGCGCGTCGCGTTGAAGCCGGCCTACCGCCATTCTTCGCGACGGGCGACGCGCGAGCGATCGCAGCAGTGTGGGATGGTCCGGTCACGATCATCGCGCATCCCGAAGCGGCCAACCGGGTATTCGAGACCGCTTTGCCGGTGCTGACGGTCGAGGACGGCGGTGAGATCGTGCCGGGCTCGCCCGATGTCGAGGGCGCGCGCTGTGCCTTGCGGGCGCTCGAGCTTGCCGCCGGTCTCGTCCGCTCGGGTGCCGCGCGGGCGCTCGTCACCGGGCCGGTGTCGAAGAGCCAGCTCTACCAGATCGGCTTCACTTATCCCGGCCAGACCGAGTTCGTCGCCGAACGTTGCGGCATTGCCGGTGAGAATGCGGTGATGATGCTGGCCGGCCCCGATCTGCGCGTCGTCCCAATCACGACACACGTGCCGCTGGCCGCAGTGAGTGGGCTGTTGTCGATCGAGCTGATCGTCGCCAAGGGCCGTGCGACCGCGCGCGGCTTGGCGCGCAATTTCGGAATCCTCAACCCGCGCATCGCCTTTGCCGGGTTCAACCCGCATGCCGGCGAGAGCGGCGCGATCGGGCGCGAGGAGATCGAGCTGATCGCGCCTGCGGTCGCGGCGCTGCGCGACGACGGGATCGACGCGATTGGCCCGTTCGCGGCCGACACGCTGTTCCACCCGCGGGCGCGGGCAGGGTATGACGCCGTGCTGTGTTGCTATCACGACCAGGCGCTCGTGCCGATCAAGACGCTCTATTTCGACGAGGGCGTCAACATCACTCTCGGCCTGCCGATCGTTCGGACGTCGCCCGATCATGGCACCGCCTTCGACATTGCCGGGAAGGACCGCGCCGAGCCCGGTGCGACGATCGCGGCGATCCGTCTCGCCGGTGAAGCCGCCGACCGCCGCGCTGCTGCCGACGCGTGAGCAAGCCAGAATTGCCGCCGCTGCGCGAGGTAATCGCGCGCCATGGCCTCAACGCGAGCAAGGCGCTGGGGCAGAACTTTCTGCTCGACGCGCAACTGCTCGCGCGGATCGCACGCATTCCCGGCGACCTGACCGATTCCGAAGTGCTCGAGATCGGCCCGGGGCCGGGCGGGCTGACGCGGGCGCTGCTCGGCGCGGGGGCCCGCGTGACCGCGATCGAGCGCGACCGCCGCTGCATCCCCGCGCTCGCCGAACTGGGCGAAGCGTTTCCCGGTAAGCTGCGCGTGATCGAGGGCGATGCGCTCGAGATCGACGGCGCCGGCCTGTCCGAGGGCAAGCCGCATATCGCTTCGAACCTGCCCTATAACATCGGCACGGCGTTGCTGGTGCGATGGCTGTCCGCCGACTGGACGCCGTGGTGGCAGAGCCTGACGCTGATGTTCCAGCGCGAGGTTGCCGAACGGATCGTCGCGCCGACCGATGGCGAAGCGTATGGCAGGCTGGCGGTGCTCGCGCAGTGGCGGAGCAAGGCGACGCTGGCGATGCCGGTGCACCGGTCGGCCTTCACCCCGCCGCCCAAGGTAATGTCGGCGGTGGTGCATATCGTGCCGGGCGAGGCGCCCGACGGTGTGCGCTTCGCGACGCTCGAGCGGCTGACGGCAGCGGCGTTCGGGCAGCGGCGCAAGATGCTGCGGCAGAGCTTGAAGGGCGTGCCGGGTGCGCTTGCGGCGCTCGACGCGGTCGGGATCGAGGCGACGCGGCGGGCGGAGACGGTGAGCGTTGCGGAGTTCGTCGCGCTAGCCAAGGCGCTTTCCTGACAGCGTCGCCCCGGCGGAGGCCGGGGCCGCTCGGTGGGTCGGGCGGCGCTCTGCTACATCCAGCGGCCCGGCCTTCGCCAGGGCAACGGATTAGTCGGCTTTGGGGAGCGCTGCCGGTACCGTCGCGGCAGCCGTAACGATCGGTGGGCCCTTGGCGATCGATGCCGTCAGCACGGCAATTTCGGGGCACGCGCGCTTGGCGCAGACCAGCTTGACCTTCGCCAGATTCTCGCGCGCGCGGATGACCGCACCCTTGGCGACGAGCGCTTCGCCCTGCCCGCTCAGCGCGGCGACATCGTTGGGATCGAGCGACAGCGCCTCGCGGTAGAGGCGGATCGCCTTGCCCGGCAGGCCGCGCGTCTTGGCGACTTCGGCGAGCCGCACGAACGCGCCACGGTTGCGCGGATCGACCGCGACCGCGCTTTCGAACAGATCGGTCGCCGCATCGAGATTGCCCGCCGCCTGTTGCGCCTGCCCCTTTGCGAGCAGCGCCAGCGAGCGCGCGTCGACCGCGTCCTCGGGCCGCTGACCCTGCACCGCGGTCGCGACGGTAACCAGCGTCAGCGCGGCAGCGACGGCGACGGACGTGTAACGCATGAGATACTCCAGCTTCGACACGGCCACAGGGCTATCACGGCGCGATGAGGCGCGCGACAAAAAAGCCGTCGGTCGCGTCATGCGCTGGCGTCAGGCGGACACCGGGGCCATGCTTGCGCCCGACCGGGAGTTTAAGCGGCTGCGCCTTCCAGCCGGGGTTGGCGGTGAGGAAGTCGGCGACCTGACCTGCCCCTTCTTCGTCGAGCAGCGAGCAGACGATGTACACAAGCGCGCCGCCCGGCTTGACGAGATTGGCGCCGACTTCGAGCACGTGCTTCTGCGTCTCGACCAGCCGCTCGATCCGGTCGGGCGTGAGCCGCCAGCGTGCCTCGGGGTTGCGGCGCCATGTGCCGGTGCCCGAGCACGGCGCGTCTATCAGCACGCAATCGGCGCTGTGGAGCCAATCGTCGAGCATCTCGACCTCGCGGCCCGGATTGAGCAGGCGCGTCTCGATGATCCCCGAGCGTGCGCGTTCAGCGCGAGGGGCCATGCGCGAAAGGCGCATGCGATCGGTGTCGGTCGCGAGCACTTCGCCCTGTCCTTCCATCACCGCGGCGAGCGCGAGCGTCTTGCCGCCGGCTCCAGCGCATAGGTCGACGATCCGTTGGCCGGGCTTGGCCTTGGCAGCGAGCGTGACGAACTGGCTGCCGGCGTCCTGCACCTCGATCGCGCCGTGATTGTAGGCGGGGAGGTTTTCGACCTGCGTGCCCGACGGGAGGCGCAGGCCGTCGGGCAGGCCGGCGATCGGCTCGGCGCCCTCGATGTCGATCTCTTCGACGATCATGCGGTTGATGCGCGCGTCGAGCGGGGCGCGGCTGATGAGCGCTTCGAACTCTTCATAGCCGAGGTCGGACGAATGCAGGCGGTCGATGATCCACGTCGGCGCGACGCCCGAGGGGGCGGCGGTCTCGTGCTTGCCGATCGGCGCGGGGCCGTGGCCGACGCCGTCGAAGGTCGCGGCGACCTCTGGGTCGGCTTCAGCGACGGCGAGCATCGCGGCGCGGCCCGAGGCTGGGCGCTCGCCGGCTGCGCGGATCGCTGCGTAGACGAGTTCGCGGACGGCACGGCGGTCCTTGCTGCCGGCATAGCGGCGCGTGCTGAAGTAGCGCGCGATCAGCGTGTCGGCGGCGGCGCCGCTGTCGCGGGCGCCAGCGATGATCTGGTCGAGCAGCTCGATCGCGGCCTGGGTGCGGGCGGATGGGGTCATATCAAAATTCCAGTCGTCGTCATGCCGGACTTGATCCGGCATCCATGCGGTTTGCTCGCCTCATGCAGGACGTCTCGTCTCGGACGGCTCGCATGGACCCCGGATCAAGTTCGGGGTGACGAAATACGTCTTGCCCGCGCGCTCAGCGCGTGGGGTAGTTCGGGGCCTCGCGCGTGATGTCGACGTCGTGGACGTGGCTTTCCTTGAGGCCGGCACCGGTGATCTGGACGAAGCGCGCGCGCGCCTGCAGGTCCTCGAGCGTCGCCGAACCCGTATAGCCCATCGCCGCGCGGATGCCGCCGACGAGCTGGTGGATCACGTCCTTGGCCGGCCCCTTGAAGGCGACCTGGCCCTCGATCCCCTCGGGGACGAGCTTCATCTGGTCCTTGATGTCGCCCTGGAAATAGCGGTCGGCAGAACCCCGGCCCATCGCGCCGACCGAGCCCATGCCGCGATACGATTTGTACGCGCGGCCCTGGAACAGGAAGGTCTCGCCCGGCGCTTCCTCGGTGCCCGCGAGCAGCGAGCCGATCATGCACGCCGACGCGCCCGCCGCGAGCGCCTTGGCGAGATCGCCCGAGGTGCGCAGGCCCCCGTCGGCGATGACGGGCACGCCGTGCTTCTGGCCGATCTCGGCGCAGTCCATCACGGCGGTGAGCTGCGGCACGCCGACGCCGGCGACGACGCGCGTGGTGCAGATCGAGCCCGGGCCGATGCCGACCTTGATGCCGTCGGCCCCGGCGTCGATCAGCGCGCGGGTCGCCTCGGCGGTGGCGACGTTGCCGGCAATGACCTGGACCGAATTGCTGAGCTTCTTCACCCGCTCGACCGCGCGCGCGACGTCGCGATTGTGGCCGTGCGCGGTGTCGATCACCACCAGGTCGAGCTCGGCATCGACCAAAGCCTCGGTCCTCGCAAAGCCCTTGTCGCCGACCGTGGTCGCCGCCGCCACGCGCAGGCGACCGGCATCGTCCTTGGTCGCGTTGGGATAGGTGACCGCCTTCTCGATATCCTTGACGGTGATCAGGCCGACGCAGCGATATTTGTCGTCGACGACGATCAGTTT
The DNA here is from genome assembly GCF_035019905.1 of Sphingomonas sp. 10B4. Lineage (NCBI taxonomy): Bacteria > Pseudomonadati > Pseudomonadota > Alphaproteobacteria > Sphingomonadales > Sphingomonadaceae > Sphingomonas > Sphingomonas sp. 10B4. The sequence continues at coordinate 13,334 of NZ_JASJVC010000087.1, forward strand.
CTCGATCCGGCGCTGATGGAGCAGGCGGCGCGCCTCTTCCTTGCCGACGCCGGTCGAGACGGTCGCGAGATTCTCGTGCGTCATGAGTTCGGAGACGGGCTGTTGCGCGTTCTCGGCGAAGCGCGTGTCGCGGTTGGTGAGGATGCCGACGAGCGTGCCGTCGGCCTCGACCACCGGGATGCCGCTGATCTTGTGGCGCAGCATCAGCGCCTGCGCCTCGGCGAGCGTTGCCGAGGGGGCGATCGTGATCGGGTTGACGACCATGCCGCTCTCGAAGCGCTTGACCGCACGGACCGCGGCGACTTGCTCGGGGACCTCCATGTTGCGGTGGAGCACGCCGATGCCGCCCAATTGCGCCATGACGATCGCCATGTCGGCCTCGGTCACGGTGTCCATGGCCGAGGAGAGGATCGGGATGTCGAGCGAGATGCCGCGGGTGACGCGCGTCGCGGTGTTGGTCTGGCTGGGCACGATGTCCGATTCAGCCGGCACGAGCAGGACATCGTCGAAGGTGAGGCCGAGGCGAATGTCCATGAAGATGCCGTTTCCTGCTGCCCCGGGGAGGTCGGGTGGGTGCGAGTCGTGGCGGTCCATGTAAACAACGGCCGCGCGGGGCGCTAGCTGTCTCTTATACACATCTAAAAAAAAGCGGGGGGGGGGGGGGGGGGGGGGGGGGGGGGGGGGGGGGGGGGGG
>NZ_JASJVC010000088.1:0-13852 GCF_035019905.1 Sphingomonas sp. 10B4
AGCCGCCGCCCACATGTCCCTTCATCTAAACCGACAATGTCAAAGAGCGCAAAATACCGACGCTAAGGAAATGCCCCCTTTTCAAAGAGCCCCTCGGCGCCGACAATTTGGTGACTGCAGAAGCGAACCGTCCGGTCCGTCGCTGCGGTGACACCCCTCTAGGCGGCACCCCTGATTCGGTCAAACCCTTTTTTGCACTTTTCTTGCAATCCCGCGTCAATCCCGCAGAAACGCTCGGGTTCGGCCTTGCTTCGCCACCCATCCGTCGCAGGACAACCGGCCACCTGCTGATTCGGACCGCCCCCTCCCGGCCCTGAATCAGCTGCCGGACTGTCGCCGCAGGGCTCGGAGATCGATGCCGAGCCGCTTTACCCGGTAGTAGAAGGTCTTGCGCGGCAGCTGCAGGCGCTCGATCGCGAGCGCGATCTCGCCATCGGCGGCAGTGACAGCATCGATGATCGCTGCGCGCTCGAACGCATCGAGCCGGGCCGGCAAGGGTGCCAGCGCCATGTCGGGCTCCCCCCCGCTCTCATCGAGACCCAGACAGATCCGCTCGGCGGTCTTCTCGAGTTCGAGGACGTTGCCGGCCCAGCTGTGTCCGGCAAGGCGATAGGCATGATCCGCCACAGCGGGCATCGCGCAGCCATGCGTCCGCGCTGCGCGGGCCAGGAAATGTGCGAACAGCAGCGGGATGTCGGCGCTGCGCTCGGCCAAAGGCGGCATGCGCAGTGGGACGCCAGCCAGCAAATGGAACAAGGCCGGCAACACGCGGTCGCGTTCGCCCGCCTGCACGGCGGCGATGATCCGGATGTCGACCGGATCGGGATCGCGCGCCTCGAGCGCGACCGCCCGCGTCTCGGCGAGCCGGACGAGCCGGTTCTGGAAGTCGTCGCTCGCCCATTCGAGGTTATGGAGAAACAGCGTGCCTCGGTCGGCGCGCGCCACGACGCCGTTGCGCACGAACAGCTCGCGCTCGATCAGCGCGGGCGTCACCGTCGCACAGTCGATCTTGAGGAAGCGATGTCGCGCGCGCCGGCCTGCGCGGTGAACGAGCCGCGCGAAATGCTCCTTGCCGGTGCCAAGCTCCCCCTCGATCACGATATCGAGCGCGGCATCGGCCAGGACCGGAATCATCCCGCGCAGCCGGACGATCGCGGGCGTCGCGCCGATCAACGCATCCCCCGCTTCGGCATCGGCCGCGGCGCGGAGCTGCCGGTTCTCGAGGAACACCGCCCGCGCCTTCGCCGCGCGCGTCGCCGCCGCCAGCAACGCTTCGGGATCGAACGGCTTGGTCAGGAAATCCCATGCCCCTGCCTTGATCGCGCCGACAGCCATCTCGACGTCGCCATGCCCGGTGATCAGCACGACGGGCAATTCGGGATCGCGCGCGTTCAACACGCCGAACAGTTCGATCCCCGACATACCCGGCATCCGCACATCGGTGATGACGACGCCGGGATAGTCCGCGCCGATGGCCGCAAGCGCACTCGCCGCATCGGCGAAGGCGCGGACGCTGAATCTCTCGAGCTCGAGCAACTGCGTCGTCGCCGCGCGCAGATCGTCGTCGTCGTCGACCAGCGCGACCTCGAGCGGGGCGGAGGTCTCTCTCACGCGCGCCGCATCCCGATCTCGAAACGCGCCCCGCCCCCACGCCCGCCCTCGCCTTCACCCGGCAGCAGCCGAAGCGTTCCGCCGAGTTCGACCATGATGTCGTGCGCGATCACCAGCCCCAACCCCAATCCTTGCGGCCGCGACGTCACGAACGGGGTGAACAGGCGCTCCGCGATTTCGGCCGACACGCCCGGCCCGGTATCCGCGACGACCAGCCGGACGTGCGTGGCGTCGCTCGCCAGGGTCAGCGCGATCTGCCGTGTCTCGCACGCCGCAATCGCTTCCACCGCATTCTGCATCAGGATCACGAGCACTTGCTCGAGCCGGACCTTCCCGCCGATCACCGCGAGGTGCGGCGCGATCGTCGGAAGATCGAGCGCCACGCCGCGGAGTTGCTGCTTGAGGATCAGCAGCGCACCGTCGATCACCTCGGCGATGTCGACCGGCCGCATCTCTCCGGTCTGGCGACGCGCAAAGCCGCGGAGCTGCGCGGTGACCGCGCCGATCCGCTCCGCCAGCCCACCGATCCTGACGAAATTCTCGCGCGCCTCCGCCATCGCGCCGCGATCGAGCAAGGTCGCACCCGAGGCGGCATAAGTGCGGATCGCGGCGACCGGCTGCGCGGTCTCGTGCGCGACGCTCGCGGTAATCTGCCCCAGCGCGGCGAGCCGGTTGGCCTGACGCAGCGCTTCGCGCAATTCGGCGGCACGCGCTTCGCTTTCGGCGCGCTCGTCCATCTCGCGCCGCAGATCGGCGGTCTGCCGCGCGACCGCGCGTTCGAGGTCTTCGGTCCGGCGGCGCGACTGCGTCACGCGTTGGCGCCACGCCCAGGCAAGCGCGGCGAGCGCGATCGTGGCGAGCGCCGCGCTGACCGACGCGGCGCGCCGCGCGGCCGCGACCGCGACCGCGGTGTCGATCGGCTGGAGCAGGAGCAATTGCCAGCCCGGCTGCGCGGTCACCACGGCGCGCGCGAGAAAGGTCGTGCCCAGCCCGACAAAGCGATCCTCGCCATCGACCGCCGCGACCGGCAAAGGCGCGAGTGCGGCTGGCGTGACGCGCGCCTCGCCGCGGAACTGCGCTTCGTCGCGCGCGGAGAGCGGCCGCGTCGCGGCGAAGCGCCAGGCCGGCCGGCTCGTCACCAGCACGACGCCGAGCGGGTTGCGGACGAGCGTGATCCCGCCGGCGCTCGCCCAGACGCGTTCGATCCGGTCGAACTCGAGCTTGATGACGATGACGCCGCGATTGGCGATTCGTCGCGAGAGATAGAGGCCGGGGTGCCCCGACACCGTCCCCAGCGCATATTGGCTCGCCTCGCCGCGCGCGAGCGCATCGCGAAAATACGGCCGGAAACGATAGTCGGCGCCGACGAAGCTCTGCGCCGATCGCCAATTGCTCGCCGAGATCGTGATGCCATCGGAGCCGATCACATAGATGGCGGGCGCGCCAGTCACGCGCGACAGCGCTTCGAGCTTGATGTCGAGCGCACGCTTTGCCGCCGCACTCCCGCCGATCGCGGCGATCACGTCGCGATCGTCCGCGAGCGTCAGCGGGAGCAAGCGGAACCGCGCGAGCTCGCCGTTGAGCAGCGCCGCGCGGAGCCGGGCATCGCTCTCGACTTGCTGGTGCAGCGCCGTGACGACGCGCTGCTCGGCAATGCGTCCGGCGACAAAAGCAGCCGCGATCGCCAGAATCGCCGCGACGATCCCCCAGCGCACCCCGATCGAGCGCCCGACTGCCGCCAGTGCCGTGCGCGCCGTCATCCGCCGGCCCGGCGGGCGCGCGCGGCACGATGGGTTAAGCTTCGAAGGGCAGCGCAGGTCATGGTCGATCGATCTGCCATAGCAAGCGGGCGATGGGACAACAGCTTCGACACGCTGCGGTTGCAGGCGTGGCACACCAATGTGCAACTTTCGGCACAATGTCGCCAGTCTCTGTCCCGATTATTGCATATCGATCAAGCGTTCACGGCCATCCCGCCAGCGGAAAACGCTTCTATCCTATGGCTTTGCGCGAAATTCACGAATTGTGCGCCGTCCGCGGTCGCCACCGCGGCACACTGTTCGCATATTCAACCGCCCGTCAGAGGCGCTCCCCCTGGATGAGGACGAGAAGGCCGTGATCCCGATTTCGCAACACCCAGCCGCCGAATTGGCGGCTGCTCCCCGCCGCCCCTGGTATCGCCACACCTATGCCCAGGTGCTGATCGCGATCGTCGCGGGGGTCCTGCTCGGGCATTTCTATCCGGCGACGGGTGAGTCGCTCCAGCCGCTCGCCGATGCCTTCATCAAGCTGGTCAAGATGATCATCGCGCCGGTGATCTTCCTGACGATCGTCACCGGCATCGCCGGGATGCGCGATCTCGGCTCGGTCGGGCGCGTCGTCGGCAAGGCGTTCGCCTATTTCTTCTTCTTCTCGACGCTCGCTTTGATCATCGGGTTGATCGTCGCCAATGTCGTCCGGCCGGGCGCGGGGCTCAATATCGATCCGACCACGCTCGATACGACCAAGGTCGCCGAATATGCCAGCAAGGCGCATGCGACGACGCTGGTCGGTTTCTTGACCGGGATCATCCCCAACACCTTCCTCTCGGCGCTGACCGAGGGCAACATCCTGCAGACGCTGTTCGTCGCGGTGCTGTTCGGCATCGGCCTGGCGATGATCGGCGATCGCGGAACGAAGCTGCTCGGCGCGCTCGAGGATATTTCGGTCGCGGTGTTCAAGGTCGTCGCGATCGTGATGAAGGCCGCGCCGATCGGCGCGTTCGGCGCGATGGCGTTCACCATCGGCAAATACGGCGCGGGGACGCTCGCCAATCTCGCGATGCTCGTCGGCACCTTCTATGCGACCTCGCTGCTCTTCGTCATCGTCGTGCTCGGGCTGGTCGCGCGCTGGGCGGGGTTCTCGATCTTCACGCTGATCGGCTATCTCAAGGACGAACTGCTGCTCGTGCTCGGCACGTCGAGTTCGGAAAGCGCGCTGCCGAGCCTGATCGAGAAGATGGAACGCGCCGGCTGCCCCAAATCGGTGGTCGGGCTTGTCGTGCCGACCGGCTATTCGTTCAACCTCGACGGCACCAACATCTATATGACGCTGGCGGCTTTGTTCATCGCACAGGCGTGCAACGTCGATCTGTCGCTCGGCCAGCAATTGCTGCTGCTCGGCGTGGCGATGCTGTCGTCGAAGGGCGCGGCGGGGGTGACCGGCGCTGGCTTCATCACGCTGGCCGCGACGCTGTCGATCGTGCCGAGCGTGCCGATCGCCGGGATGGCGCTGATCCTCGGGGTCGATCGCTTCATGAGCGAGTGCCGCAGCCTCACCAACTTCATCGGCAATGCGGTCGCGACCGTCGTGGTGTCGCGCTGGGAGGGCAAGCTCGACATGGAGCAGTTCCGCAGCGCGATCGCCGGGCGCAGCGTGCGCGTCGACGAAATGGCGGCCGACGCCGTTCCGGCCGAATAACATGCGCAAGCCGAACCCGATGCGCGCGCTGCGTGCCACCACCCCGCTTGCCCTGCTGCTTTCCACGCCAGCACTGGCGCAAGCGACCGCAGCGCCTGCCGCAAGCCCCGCCGCGACCGAATATCCCGCGGCGGCGGCGGGCGATGGCGCCACCACCAACGGCTATAATCTGTCGCGCTGGGCCGAGGATTGGCGCGTGCTGCGCGATCCCGCCAAGCGCGACGATCCGATCGATCGGATCAAGTTCATCCCGATCGCCGACGACGGGCAAATCTATTTGACGCTTTCGGGCGAGGCGCGGCTGCGCATCAACATGACGAGCAACCCGAACTTGCGCGAGACGCCGCACCAGCGGCAGGACATCCGCCGGCTGACTGCGGGCGCCGATCTCCATCTCGGGCCGCATCTGCGCCTCTACGGCGAAGTCGCGCATGGCGGAATCGGCGGGCGTGAACTCGGCGCGCCCGCGGCGACGCTGCGCAACGCGCTGACGCTCCAGCAATATTTCGCCGAAGCGACCGCCGATGTCGGCGGCGTCGCGCTCGGGGCCCGCTATGGCCGCCAGGAATTCACCGACGGCCCCAATCTGCTCGTCTCGCAGCGCGACAACAACACGATCCGCTATACGCTCAACGGCATCCGCGCCTGGGCGCGCACCGGCCGCTTCCGCCTCGACGTGTTCGACCTCAAGCCGACGGCGTACGGCGATCTCGGTGTCGAGGACGATATCAGCGATCCGGCGCGCCGCTTCTCGGGCGTGACGCTCGGCATGGTCGTCCCGACGCAGTGGTTCGGCGGGTCGAAGCTCTATGTCGACCCGTTCCTGTGGCGGCGGCGCAATTCGGTCGGCACCTGGGGCGGGCGGATCGGGCCGGGGCGGCGCTTCTACGGCGGCGTGCATGTCTGGGGCGATGCCGGGCCGGTGACGATCGACTGGACGCTCAACCATCAATGGGGCAATTTCATCGAGCAGCGGATCGATGCGTGGCACGGCTTCTTCGCGCAGACCTACCGCCTCGGGAAGAGCTCCGCCGCGCCGCGGATCGGCTTCCATGCCGATTATGCGAGCGGCGGTGGCGGCTATGGCGGGCGCACGCTGCGCAACGCCTATGCGCCGTTCGGCAACAACGTCTATTACAGCTATCAATTGTCGCTCACGCCCTCGAACCTGATCGCGGTCGCGCCGACGGTGAGCTTTACGCCGGTCAAGAAGCTGCGCGTCAGTGCCGAATATCAGCTGACGTGGCGCGACGATGCGCGCGACGCGGTGTACCGCGCGAACGGCCAGCCGTTTACGGGCACGCAAAACGTCGCCGACCGCAAGATCGGCAATGTCGCGCGCGTGCAGGCGGTCTGGTCGATCGCGTCGCGGCTGTCGTTCACCGGGCGCTACGAGCATCTCGCGGCAGGGCCATCGTTGACGAAGGCAGGCTATGCCAGCTCGGACTTCGTCGCCGGCTGGCTGAGCTTCCGCTTCTGACCTAGCCGATCAGCAGCCGCGCGCCGAGTGCGGCGGCGAGCGCGGGGGCCATCGTCACCACGCCGACCTTGAGGAAGCGCCAGAAGCCGACATCCTCGCCCTCGCGGCGGATCGCCTGGAGCCACAGGATCGTCGCGAGCGAGCCCGTGATCGACAGATTGGGCCCGAGATCGACCCCGATCAGCAGCGCATCGACGATCAGCCGCGGCGGATGGACTTGCGCCACCGCGGTGCTCGCCACCAAGCCGGCGGGAAGGTTGTTCATCAGGTTCGACGCGAAGGCGAGGATCGTGCCCGACAGCGCCGCACCCTGTACGGGGTTCGCCGCCGCCGCCTTCAGCGCTGCGGCGACCTGCGCGATCACGCCGGTGCGATCGAGCGCCTCGACCAGCACGAACAGCCCCGCGACGAGCGCGAGCACGCTCCACGACACCTGCCCCGCAAGCGCGAGCGGCGAGCGCTTCGCCAGGGCGCACACGCCGAGCGTCGTCGCGAGCCCGGCAAGGCAGGTCGGCAGGCCGAGCGACAGGTTGAACGCCGACATGCCGATCAGCACGCCGGCGGTCGCGACGATCCCGGCGAGTGCCGCCTTGCCACCTACCGAGAGCGGAGTGCGCTCGACATCGGATTCGCACGATCCCGCGAGGCTCTTGCGCTCGATCCAGCGGAGCGCCGCATAAGTCACGACGATCGCCGCGAGCGAGGGCAGCGCGAACGAGCCGAACCACTGGCCGAGCGGCGGCATCTTCCCACCATAGAGCACGAGGTTGGCGGGGTTTGAGATCGGCAGCACGAAGCTCGCCGCATTGGCGATCAGCGCGCACGCAAACAGCAGCGGCAACGGTTCGGCCTTGGCTTTGCGCGCCGCGGCATAAACCGCGGGGGTGAGCACGACCGCGGTCGCGTCGTTCGACAGGAAGGTCGTGGTGACGATCCCGGTGGCATAGACGAGCAAGAAAAGCCGTGCGGAAGAGCCCTTGGCGTTGATCGCCGCGGTCGCCGCGACCCAATCGAACAGCCCTTGCTCGCGCGCGGTTTCGCTGAGCAGCATCATGCCGATCAGGAAGAGATAGACGTCGAGTCCCTTGCCGATCGCCGCGACTGCCGCCGGAACGGGCATCAGACCGAACACGACGAGCAGCACCGCGCCGGCCACCGCCCAGATCGCCTCGGACAAGCGGAACGGTCGCGCGATCACCGCGCCGGTGGCGGCAGCGCAAATGCCCCAGGTGGCGCCGTTCGCGAGGATCACCGACGCCGTCCATTCTTGTCGGGGCCGAGCTGCGTCTCGGCGTCCGCCACTCCCTTCGCCGTCATCATACGCTCCTGCTCACACGGACAGAGGGCCCGCCGGCGTCAGACCTGAAGTGTCCGATCGTAACGCTACCGCCACCATCGAGCCTAAACCGCTCCCTTCGTTTTCAGTTCACTGGAATTCAGAAACTTGCCGCAACTCGCTTCGAGCGCTGCGCGCCGCACAACCACATTCTGTTGTCGGACTATTGACCCAAGCCGGACTGCGTCACCCTTTTCTGCAGTCGGGTCCCGGAAGCGTCCCGTAACGCCGGTTGCACGATGCACCACGACGAGCCGCCACCACGCGCAGCGGTCTCGGGAGAGATGGGATGACCCGGCCAGGTGTCGATCGCCATTGCGCGCTCTTTGCTTCGGTGGCCGCTGAGGCAGGGCCTCCCTGCCCGTTCAGCGCCGCATCTTCCAGCGCCGCCGCGACCGGCTTGCGCGATGCAGGAAGCTGCACCACCGCCCGCAAACTGGCTCTAGGGGCCGCTCGCGGTCGACCTCGGCGATTCCATGATCCGCCCGCGCCAGCTCTGGACGATCGTGCCTGCGCCCGGCGGCGGTGCGTTCGGTGCGCCGTTTTGACCGAAAGGCTGGATTATCCGTAAACATGCTGACACGATGCCGGACACGCTGTGGTGGGCGCAGTTTCCGAAGCGCGCCGTCGCTGCTAGAGGGAAAGGCTGTGACGATTAAAGCCCCCATCATCGCGCCAGACGATGCCGACGCCGGAGACGGTTCCCCCCCTCTGGCACGCCAGCCGCGCGGCAAGGGCAGACGCCTGCGCGGCGCCATTGCCCACAAGCTTGGCGTCGCGATCCTGTCGGGCGAATATGCCCCCGGCGAAACGCTGTCGAGCGAGACTGTCTTTGCCGAGACGCTCGACGTGTCGCGCAGCGCGTATCGCGAGGGGATCCAGGGGCTGATCGCGAAGGGCCTGGTCGAAAGCCGCCCCAAGACCGGCACGCGCGTCCTGCCGCGCGACCGCTGGAATCTGCTCGACCCCGACGTGCTCGCTTGGGCGTTTGCGGGCGAACCCGATCCGCAGCTGGTGCGCAGCCTGTTCGAGCTGCGGCTGATCATCGAGCCCGCCGCCGCCGGGATCGCCGCTGCCAAGCGCGACCGCGACGACATCAAGCGGATGAAGGACGCGCTGGCCGCGATGCGCCGCCATTCGCTCGCGACCGAGCCGGGCCGAACGGCCGATCGCCAGTTCCACGATGCGATCCTGCGCGCGACGCGCAACGATGCGCTGGTCGTGATGAGCGCCTCGATCGGCGCCGCAGTCGCCTGGACGACGCAGTTCAAGCAGCGGATGCGCGCGCTGCCGCGCAATCCGATCCCCGATCACGTGCTCGTCTATGACGCGATCGTCGCCGCCGATGTCGAGGGTGCGACTGCGGCGATGCGGCGGCTGGTCGAATTGGCGCTCGAGGACACGCAAAGCGTGATGGCAGTCTAACGCGCCATGCCGGACTTGATCCGGCATCGATGCTAGCCGGTCGAGCATGGCGGCCGTCTCGCATGGACCCCGGATCAAGTCCGGGGTGACGGCGCTCTTGGCATCCCCGGGCTGGCGCTCCAGCGCGACACCTTGGCGCGGCCTGCAATCGCGCGACCTGATTCGTGGTCGGCTGGACTGCTATCGACTGCTACGCGCCGAAGGCATTGCGCAACAGTGGATCGTCGCGCGCATCCCCGTCTCCTCGAGAACACGCGTCACCGCCGACCCAGCGCCGGTGACGCGCCGCTCCCGCTCAGCGCAAGTCGAGCACCACCACCGACTTGGCCGGGATCGTCGCAGTTAGCGTGCCGCCCGCGACCTGCGCCGCCGTGAACGCCACGGGCTTCACTGCATCGGGCTGCTCGAAGCTGTTATGCGCGTCCATCGTCGCGCCGGTGACGATCCGGCCCGTAACGCTGGTCGCGCTCACCCCCGCGAGCGCCATGGACAGCGGGATCGGCCGATTGGGATCGAGGTTCACCAGAGCGACGTGCACCTGGCCCGCGGTGTCGCGCACCGCCGATGCGCTGATCGCCGGCACCGCCACCGCATCCTTGTGATACCAGGGCGACGTGACCTCGATCGGCAAGGTCGTCGCGTCCATCCACGGCAGATAGAGGTCGAACACCCAATAGGTCGGCGTCTTGACCATCTTGGCGCCGTCGGTGAGCAGCATCGCCTGCAGCACGTTCACCATTTGCGCCACCGCCGCCATCTTCACGCGGTCGGCATGGTGCGCGAAGATGTTGAGGTTGAGCCCGGCGACCACCGCATCGCGCACGCTGTTCTGCTGGACGAGGAAACCGGGGTTGCTGCCCGGCGCGGGATCGTACCAGGTGCCCCATTCGTCGACGACCAGCCACACCTTTTTGGCAGGATCGTATTTGTCCATGATCGCCGAATGCTTGGTGACGAACTCCTCCATCTGGAGCGTGTGCGCCATCGTGCTCGCCCATTCGCTCTCGGGGAAGCCGAGCGCTGCGCCCTTGTCGTTCCAGTGCACGTCGCGCGGGCGCGTGTAATAATGCAGCGACAGGCCGTCGATATGCTTGCCCGACAGCCGCATCAGCGTGTCGGTCCATTCGTAGTTCGAATCGCTCGGGCCGCTGGCGATCTTGCGCATCTTGCCCGAGCCCGATTTGGCGAAGGTCGCATAACGGTTGGTCAGATCCGCGGCATATTCGGCGCGCATGTTGCCGCCGCAGCCCCACAATTCGTTGCCGATGCCGAGATAGGGCACCTTGAACGGCGCGGGATGCCCGTCCGCCGCGCGCTCCTTGGCGAGGCTCGAGCCATTGGGCGAGGTCATGTATTCGACCCACTGCGCGGTCTCGCTCGGCGGCGCGCTGCCGACATTGGCAGAGACATAGGCCTCGGCGCCGAGCCGCTCGACAAAGCCCATGAACTCGGGCGTACCGAAGGCGTTGTCCTCGTCGACGCCGCCCCAATTGGTGTTGATCTTGACCGGACGCTTGCCGCGCGCGCCGACGCCGTCGCGCCAGTGATATTCATCGGCGAAGCAGCCCCCGGGCCAGCGCACCGTCGGCACCTTGATCGCGCGCAAGGCGTCGATCACGTCGCGGCGATAGCCATGGTCGTTGGGGATCTTCGATCCTTCGCCGACCCAAATGCCGCCATAGATGCCGTGGCCGAGATGCTCGGCGAACTGGCCGAACACCTGGCGCGCCATTACCGGGCCGGGGCGGTCGGCATGGACCGTGGCGGACGCGGTGGCGTCGCTGGCGGCATCCTGGGCGACTGCCGCGGTCGACGCGAGCAGCACCGTGGCGAGAGAGAGCGCAAATCCGGCACGACGGGTCATCGGGGTTTCCTTCGCGGGGAGACGGGAGGGGTTGTCGGCGCGATTCCGCACGGCGCGCGGTCGAGGGCTGGCACGGCGTCCAGCGGCGGGCGTATGCGCCGGTCGGACTCGGTCGTCGTCGTGACCATGACTCGCATCCCCCTCCCCCCCGGCACGGCCCGCGCGAGGCCTTGCATTTTTGATTTTATTGTCTGACTATAATCGCGGAGCCGCGACGTCAACGTCGTCGAACGCAGCATCGCGATTGCGGCGCTACCCCCGCACCGCCCCCTCAGGCCCGTCGATCACGCGGAAATGGCCGCTGCAATGCATCAGGCTGAGCAATTGGAGCATTCCGTCGACATAGCGCTGCTCGCCCGTCGGCACCGGCATGTCCCACAGCGCCCGCAGAAACGCCTCCGCGATCGGCCCCGGCGTGGCGGCGAAACCAGCCACCGCGGTTGCCGCGACCATCCCCGGCGAGTGTCGCGTCGATAGCGGCTTGCCCGCGAGCGTGTAGCGATCGGCAAAGCGGTCGATCCCCTCCCCCGCGAGAAAGCCCTGGATCCGATCGCTCAACGCGCCCGAGCGCCTTATGGTGGCGCTATCTGCAAATCCAGCGCGAGACGTTGGCGCGCAACCATCGGAACGCATTGCGGAAGTCGCGACGGGCGACATGCACGTCGCGGTCGGTCGGCGCGATCTTGAAACGCCTCGGCGCGACGTCCATGTCGCAGCCTTCATCAACCGGAGAGACCGTGGCCCCATGACGACGACCACCACCACCACCCCGCGTTCCTTCGAAGCCGATGTCGCCAAGCTGCTGCATATGATGGTGCACTCGGTCTATTCGGACAAAGACGTTTTTCTGCGCGAACTCATCTCGAACGCCGCCGATGCGTGCGAGAAATTGCGCTACGAAGGGCTCAGCAACGCAAGCCTGCTCGGCGATGACGGCCAGCCGCGCATCACCGTCACGCTCGACGCCGAAGCGCGTCGCCTGACGATCGAGGATAACGGCATCGGCATGAGCGAGGACGAGCTCGGCGAAGCGCTCGGCACGATCGCGCGCTCGGGCACCAAGGCGTTCATGGACCGCATTGCGGGCGCAAAGGATGCCGAGGGCAGCCAGTTGATCGGCCAGTTCGGCGTCGGTTTCTATTCGGCGTTCATGGTCGCCGATCAGGTCGAAGTGGTCTCGCGCCGCGCTGGCGCCGAGACTGCGGCCTTGTGGTCGTCCGATGGCCAGGGCACCTATACGATCGAACCCGTCGACATCGCCCAGGCGCCCGCGCGCGGCACCCGCGTACTGCTCCAGCTCAAGGACGACGCGACCAGCTATACCGACGCCTTCACGATCGAGCGGACGATCAAGGCGCAATCGGGCCATGTCCCCGTGCCGATCTTCCTCAAGGACACACCCGACGCCGAGCCCAAGCAGATCGCCGACGGCGCCGCGCTCTGGACCAAGCCAAAGGCCGAGATCAGCCCCGAGGAGTATACCGATTTCTACCGCAGCGTGGCGGGCCAGTTCGACGCGCCTGCGGTGACGCTGCATTACCGCGCCGAAGGCGTGCACGAATATACCGTGCTCGCCTTCATCCCCGAGACCAAGCCGTTCGACCTTTTCGACCCCGACCGCGCCGGGCGGATGAAGCTCTATGTACGCCGCGTCTTCATCACCGACGAGGCCGAGATCCTGCCGCGCTACCTGCGCTTCGTGCGTGGCCTCGTCGATTCGAGCGACCTGCCGCTCAACGTCTCGCGCGAGATGATCCAGGACAGCCCGGTGCTCGCCGCGATCCAGAAGGGCGTGTCGAACCGCGTGCTGGGCGAGCTCGACAAGCTCTCGACGAACGACACCGAGCGCTATCTCAAGCTATGGGATACGTTCGGTGCAGTGCTCAAGGAGGGTCTGTACGAGGATTATGCGCGGCGCGAGACGCTGCTCGGCCTTGCACGTTTCAAGACGACCACTTCGAACGGCGAATGGCGTTCGCTCAAGGACTATGCCGCCGGCCTCAAGGACAACCAGACCGCGGTCTATTACGCGCTCGGGCCCGATCTCGACCGGCTCGCCTCGTCGCCGCAGCTCGAGGGGTTCCGCGCGCGCGGGATCGAGGTGCTGCTGCTCACCGATCATGTCGACAGCTTCTGGGCCGCCGCGGGCATGGATTTCGACGGCAAGCCGTTCAAGTCGGTGACGCAGGGCCTTGCCGATCTCAGCCTGATCGCGCTTCCCGAAGGCACCGAGCCGACGCCGCCTGCATCGGAGACGGTCAACGACTTCATCGCCTTCGTGAAGACGACGCTGGGTGATGCGGTGTCCGACGTGCGCGTGTCCGAGCGCCTGACCGAAAGCGCAGTGTGCCTCGTCGCGCCCGATACGGGGATGGACCGCCAGCTCGAGAAGCTGCTGGCGGGCGCGGGCCGGCTTGAGACTGCCGCCAAGCCCGTGCTCGAGATCAACCCGCGCCATCCGCTGATCGAGCAGCTCGGCGCAGAGGGGGCCGATCCGGCGCTGCGCGAGGACGCCGCCCATCTGCTGTTCGACGAAGCGCGGATCGCCGATGGCGAGCTGCCGGTCGATCCGCGCGCGTTCTCGGCGCGGCTGACGCGTGTGCTCGGGCGCGGGCTCGGCTGAGCCCGCGCCGTGGGGGGGGGGGGGGGCCCGCGGCCGCCCCCCCATCCCGCCGGG
>NZ_JASJVC010000089.1:0-13735 GCF_035019905.1 Sphingomonas sp. 10B4
CCGCCCGCCGCGGTCGTCAAACCGCAAAGCCGGGTCGGCAAAGCCCTGGTACGAAGACTCATGAATAATCCGGGTTAATCGTGCTCTCACGGAAAGGGGGGCGACTGGCGAGCGGCGAGGTTGTTTGCAAGGCAGGCGGCACCAGTCCCGATGCGCTCGATATCAAGCGGGTGTCTCGGCAAACCCGAGGGCAAATCGCGCGCCAATCTCGCGCTGGGTAGCCTCTGCCTCGCGAAGGCCAGCACCTTAAGACAGTGCAAACCGGAGCGCAGATCATTTTATCGGGGCTGACGCCGTTGTGGCCCCGTCGGCTCGGGCAACAATTGGCTTGCCAAGGATGCGCACGCTGCGCAAAGGCCTCGGGTATTGTGTCCATCGGCCCTTCAGGCCCTAGTTTTCAGAGACCCGGCGTATGAAAAAACTGGTTGCCTTCGACCTCGACGGAACGCTGGCCGAGAGCAAGCAGCCGCTGCAAGAGCCGATGCAGCAAGCGCTGACCGATCTGCTCGACGTGGCGCATGTCGCGGTGATCTCGGGCGGCGACTGGCCGCAATTCGAAAAGCAGGTCGCCTCGCGCCTGCCCGAGGGCGCCGATCGCAGCAAATTGTGGCTGATGCCGACCACCGGCACCAAGCTCTACACCTTCAAGGACGGCGCCTGGTCGGCGGTCTTCGCTGAGCTGTTCGACGATGCGACCAAGGCCAAGATCCTCACCGAATTCGACGCCGCGCTGGTCGCGACGGGCTTCGTTCCCGAGCAGACCTGGGGCGAGCGGATCGAGGATCGCGGCAGCCAGATCACCTTCTCGGCACTCGGCCAGCAGGCGCCGCTCGATGCCAAGGAGCATTGGGATCCCGATTTCGCCAAGCGCAAGATCATCCAGGCCGATCTGCGCAAGCGTCTGCCGGGGCTGTCGATCAACATGGGCGGCGCGACCTCGATCGACATCACCCGCGAAGGCGTCGACAAGGCGTACGGCCTCAAGAAGCTGCGCGACGCGAGCGGCATCGCGCTCGACGAGATGATGTTCATCGGCGACGCGATCTTCCCGGGCGGCAACGATTATCCGGCGAAGGAACTCGGGCTCGACACCGTCCGCGTTCGCGACCCCAAGGAAACCGTCGCGGTGATCGAGGGTATCGTCGCCTGCCTCAAGTAAGCGGTGCCGCCGCTGGCGGTCAGCCGCCGGCGGCGTACGGCGTCGCGTCTCGTGCGATCGCGTGACCGATCACCGTAATCGTCGCGGCGGCCGCGACGATTACACCGCCGCGGGCGGCCTGAGGCAGTCGAGCACGGCGTGATGCAAGTCGGCGGGCGTCAGGTCGACCCGGCCGTTGCCCGCGATCGTGTTCCCCGTCCCGTCGAAGCGCAGCATGACATAGGGCGTGTGCCGCGCACCGCCGGGTTCGAGAATGCCGGGAATGCTCGGCCGATGATCGCCGAAGAACACGAGCAGCGCCGGGCGTTCGTCGGCGGCGAGGCGAGTGCACAGCGCGGTCAGCATCGCATCGCTGCTGCGCAGATGCCGCAGATAGGCGTCGAGCCCGATTGCCGCGCCGGGCTCGCGATGCTTGTCCCACGGGCCGTGGTTTTCCATCGTTACCGCATAGATCAGCGCCGTTTTGGGCGATTGGTCGACCAGTGCGGCGAGCGCGTCGCCCAGTGTCCGGTCGTCGACATACCGCCCGCCGCCTTCCAGCGTAGGCGCAAAGCCCTCCGCGCCGATCAACCTGTCGAACCCGACCGCCGGCATCAGGCGGTTGCGGCCATAGAAGCGCAGATCGTGCGGATGGACGAAGGTCGTGCGATAGCCGATCGCGCCGAGTTGCGCCGACAGCGCATAGCTCGCCTCGCCGTGCGCGCTGAGAAACGGATCGTAACGCCGGAAACCGAGCGCTGCTTCGCTGCGGCCGAACAGCACGCCATATTCGGTGCGCATCGTGTAGGCGCCAAAGCCGCTCACCTCGAGCTCGCCATATTGCCAGGCGGCGGCGCGGGCGCGGTCGAGCCCGGGCAGCGCGCGCGACGCGTCGCCCGTCAAGGCGACCGGATCGGCAAACGATTCGCACTGCACGATGACGATCAGTTGCGGCGCGGCGATCCCGGCCGCGGCATGCGGCGCGGGCAAGGGCGGTCGCGGCGGCGGGTCGGCGGTTTCGCGCCAGCGGAGCCAATACAGCGCCGCGGTCGCGATCAGCCCGAACCGCGCGAGATCCGCCTCGAGCCCAGGCCGCAGCGCCTCCGCCGCGAACCACCGTCCGCGCAGCAGCACACCCATCGCGCCACCCGCGCCAATCATCACCGCCAAGCCGGCCGCGTGCGCGAGCGGCGCAGGCTCGAACAGCGCCATCAGCGTGAGCACGGCGAGGAGCAGCGCGATCGCCCCGAGCCAGCGCTGCCGCTGCGGGATCGCGGTGAAATAGAATCGCGGGTGACGCACGACGGCGACGAGCAAGGCGAGGTCGGAGAATACCAGCGGCTCGCCGAGCATCGTGAATTTCGCGTTGGAGGCGACGACGAACAACGCCAGCAGGGCGATCGCCAGCAGTGCAGCGACCGGCGCATTGCCCGAGAGGGCGAGGCCGAAGCCGAACAAAGCGGTCATCGCCAGGGCATGCATCGCCAATCCGCGCGCCGCGCGAAAGCGTATCGCGCGCGGCCTCACACTAGCGTCAAGCAGGATCGACGCGATCAGCATAGCAATAAAGACGATCACATCATCCGCCACAAATGCGCGCTTCGAACGGGCGCGGCGTCTGCCTCGACCGAACCTTGCCTGCGCACTTGCTGCAAGGAGAAGCGGCTGCGCTATAGCGTCCGTGGACAAGGCTGTCACGATCGCGCGCGCGCGCTGGCCTCCTTGGAAAGTTCTGCAACGCTCTGTATGAGCGCGTTTTGGTACGATGGCGTATGGGGCACAGCCATTGCCGGGTGAAGACAAGGAAGACCAGATGCCCGAACACTCTACCGGCGCGCCGGTCCTGATGCCGCAGGTCGCGGCGCCGGGCGTGCCGGCCGCGCTCGAGCGGCGCAACATCCTGTTGCTGCAGG
Source organism: Sphingomonas sp. 10B4 (assembly GCF_035019905.1). NCBI lineage: Bacteria > Pseudomonadati > Pseudomonadota > Alphaproteobacteria > Sphingomonadales > Sphingomonadaceae > Sphingomonas > Sphingomonas sp. 10B4. The sequence continues at coordinate 3,052 of NZ_JASJVC010000089.1, forward strand.
GGCTGATGGGGCCGCTCTTTCGCAAGGTCGGGCAAGCGCTGCGGCGCGACGGATACGGCGTCTACAAGGTCAATTTCAACGGCGGCGACCGGCTGTTCTGGCGCTTGCCGAACGGGATCGACTATCGCGGCACCCCGGCGGAATGGCCGGGGGCGCTCGAGCGGATCATCGCCGATCGCGGCATTACCGACGTCGTGCTGTTCGGCGACTGCCGCCCGCTGCACATCGCCGCGATCGCGCTGTGCCGCGATCTTCACATCCCGGTCCATGTCTTCGAAGAAGGCTATATCCGGCCCGATTGGGTGACGCTCGAACTCGGCGGGGTGAATGGCCATTCGACGCTGCCGCGCGATGCCGCCTGGTATCGCGCCGAGGCCGCGACGCTGCCGCCGGTACCGCCACAGCATCCCTTCCCCTCGTCGTTTCGCCGCCGCGCGGTGGAGGGCATTCTCTACAATCTCGCCGACGTGCTGACGCGCTGGCATTATCCGTTCTGGGAAAACCACCGCCCGTTCCATCCGGTGGTCGAGGGCATCGGCTGGGCCCGTCGATTGATGCGCCGCAAGGAAGCGCGCGAACGCGCCGATGCGGTCCTTGCCCGGCTCGCGGTGACGACCGAACCCTATATGGTGTTTCCGCTCCAGCTCGATTCGGATGCGCAGATCCGCTTCCATTCGTCGTTCGCGGGTGTCGCCGATGCGTTGCTGATGGTGATCACCTCGTTCGCCAGCCATGCGCCGAAGGATATGCGGCTGGTGGTGAAGGAGCATCCGCTCGACAATGGCGTGCGCGACTGGCGCGACGAGGCGATGATGCTGGCCGCGTTGCACGGCGTGGCGGACCGGATCGATTATCTCGAGATGGGCGACATCGTTCCCGTAACGCAGCGCTCGAAGGGAATGGTGACGATCAACAGCACCAGCGGCACGCTGGCGATCGCGCTCGATATTCCGGTGATCGCGCTGGGCCAGGCGGTTTACGACATCGAGGGTGTTACCTATCAGCGGCGGCTCGACGATTTCTGGCGCGATCCGGGCAAGCCCGATGCCGAAACCTTCGCGGCATTCCGGCGCGTGCTGATCGACCGTTGTCTGGTGGCCGGCGGATTCTTCTCGGACGAGGCGCTCGACAAGGTGATCGAAGGGGTCGTGGCGAGGCTCGAGGCGGCAAGTCCATTGAAGGTTGCAATTCCACAGGTACGCAAGCCGACCGTGCCAGCGACGGCTGTCTGGCAACCTCCCGAGATCGGCGATCAGCATCATCCGCGATAGCACCCGTTTGGCGGTCGTTGCCTAGGTGCTGCAACGCAGCAATCGCCGTTCTGAAAACCGAACTTAAGACTGTACCGGGAAAAAAAGCCTGCTAATGGCCGAGCGGCAGTTTTAGAGCGCGTGGCCTAAGGCGGGTAAGGGCGCGCGCGTTAAAATTGTTTGGGGGCATCGCGTCTGAGCGTTTGTCGGCGCAATGAAAGATTGAGAGGCGATTTATGAAAACCGTTGTCATAACAGGTATTTCGGGCCAAGATGGCGCGTATCTTGCACAAATGCTTCTGGCGAAGAATTATCGCGTCTATGGCACGTATCGCCGGACCAGTTCGGTCAACTTCTGGCGTATCGAAGAGCTTGGGATCCTCAATGATCCGAACCTTCATTTGGTCGAGCACGACCTAACCGATCTTTCCTCCTCGATCCGCTTGCTGCAGACATCCGAGGCGACCGAAGTCTATAACCTTGCAGCGCAGAGCTTCGTCGGCGTGTCGTTCGACCAGCCCGCGACGACCGCGGAGATTACCGGCATCGGCGCGCTCAACATGCTCGAAGCGATCCGCTGCGTGAACCCTAAGATCCGCTTCTACCAGGCGAGCACGTCCGAAATGTTCGGCAAGGTTCAGGCCGTGCCGCAAAAGGAAGACACGCCGTTCTGGCCGCGCAGCCCGTATGGCGTCGCGAAGCTCTACGCGCACTGGATCACGATCAACTACCGCGAGAGCTACGGCATCTTCGGCAGCAGCGGCATCCTGTTCAACCATGAGAGCCCGCTGCGCGGCCGCGAGTTCGTCACGCGCAAGATCACCGACACCGTCGCCAAGATCAAGCTCGGCAAGGCCGAAGTGCTCGAGCTCGGCAACATGGACGCCAAGCGCGACTGGGGTTTCGCCAAGGAATATGTCGAAGGCATGTACGCGATGCTGCAGGCCGACGAGCCCGATACGTTCGTGCTCGCAACCAACCGCACCGAGACCGTCCGCGATTTCGTGCGGATGGCGTTCAAGGCCGCCGATATCGATCTCGAGTTCCGTGGCGCCGACGACCATGAGACGGCCGTCGACGTCGCGACCGGCAAGGAAGTGGTTCGCGTCAATCCGAAATTCCATCGCCCGGCCGAGGTCGATCTGCTGATCGGCGACGCCAGCAAGGCCGAACGCGTGCTCGGCTGGAAGCCCAAGACGACGCTCGAAGAGCTCTGCCGTCTGATGGTCGATGCCGATCTGCGGCGCAATCAGTACGGCATGTCCTTCTGATGATCGGGATTCCGGTGCGTGCCGCCGTCGCGATGGGGCGACCGCGGCGGTCAGTGGCGAACGGACGTGGTCGCGCAGGGCTGCGGCCATGACGACGACGCTCGTTACCGGAATCAACGGCTTCACGGGCTATTACATGGCGCAGCGGCTTCGCGACGCTGGCCATGCGGTTCATGGCTTGGTGCGCGATGCCGATCAGGCAGATAGCGATGCCGCCACCGTGCTGCATACCTGCGATCTGCTCGACCAGGAGCGGATGTCGGCGATCATCGCCGACATACGCCCGGACTATGTAGTTCATCTGGCGGGCATCGCCTTCGTAGCGCATGGCGATCTCGCCGAGATGTACCGCACCAACGTGCTCGGCACGCGCGCCTTGCTCGAGGCGAGCGCCACCGCTGCGACGCCGCCGCGCGCGGTGCTCGTCGCCAGCAGCGCCAACGTCTATGGCAATGCCAGCGGAGGCACGCTGACCGAAGACGCGCCGGTCCGTCCGGCCAATGACTATGCGATCACTAAGGCGGCGGTCGAGCATCTCGCCGCGATCTACGCCGCGCGCTTGCCCGTGATCGTGGCGCGGCCGTTCAACTATACCGGGGTCGGGCAGAGCGAGGCTTTCCTGATCCCGAAGATCGTCAGCTACATCAAGCGCAAGGCTCCGGTTATCGAGCTCGGCAACCTCGACGTCGCGCGCGATTTTTCGGACGTCCGCGCGGTGGTCGATGCGTATCTTCGGCTTATCGAAACGCCCGCTGCCGTCGGCGAGACCTTCAACGTCTGCTCGGGGGCCGCGGTTTCGCTGCGCGAAGTGATCGCGCTGGCATGCCGAATCGCCGGGCACGAGATCGAAGTCCAGGTCAATCCCGCCTTCGTCCGCGCCAATGAAGTGAAGCTGCTGCAGGGTTCGCGCGAGAAACTCGAGCGCGTGATCGGGCCGTTGACGATGCCGCCGCTCGAAGAGACCTTGCGGTGGATGATCGAGTCATAGGATGCGGGTCGGGATAACGGTCGATTCTCTTTCCCCAAGTCTCACGGGGATCGGCCGCTACACCTGGGAATTGAGCCAAGGTCTCGCACGGCACCCGGACATCGAGGATCTCGCCTACTTCCTCGTCGATCATTGGCATTCCGATCCGGCCGCCCTGCTGACGGGGCGAGCACGCCGCCGGTCGCGCCTGCCCAAGGTCGTCCGCCGCTGGCATGCGCAGGGGCGCTTCGACGGGCGATTGATCCACGGCACGAACTACTTCCTGCCGCCGCAGGCCAAGGCCGGCGTCATCACGGTCCACGACCTGTCGATCTATCTTCACCCCGAAACGCATCCGATCGAACGGATCCGCGATTTCGAAAAGCAGTTCGCGCGTTCGCTTGATCGCGCGCTGCACGTGATTACCGATTCGGAGGCGACGCGGCAGGACTTGATCGCACAGCTCTCCTATCCCGCCGACAAGGTGACGACGGTTCATCTCGGTGTGTCGAAGCGGTTCGGGCCAAAGGACCCTAAAGCCCTTGATCCCGCGTTGCGTCGCATTTTCGGCCGCGCGATCGATCGCTACATCCTGTCGGTCGCGACGTTCGAGCCACGCAAGCGGATCGAGGCGGCGATCCGGGCGCACGCCCACTTCTGCGATCGTACGGGGCGCGATGTGCCGCTTGTCCTTGTCGGCGCAAAAGGGTGGAGCAATGAGCGCCTGCACAGCTTGATCGAGGACGAGCAAGGCAAAGGGCGGCTTATCATGCTGGGCTTTGTCGCGGAGGATGACCTGCCGCTGTTGTATGCGGGCGCGCGGCTGTTTCTGTATCCGTCGATCTATGAAGGGTTTGGTCTTCCTCCGATCGAGGCCATGGCCTCCGGCGTTCCCACGATCGTGTCCGATCGATCCTGTCTGCCCGAGGTGACGCAGGGCGCGGCGATGATGCTCGATCCGGACGACATCAACGCTTTGAGCTCCGCGATCGAGCGGGGTTTGGATGATGACATTTGGCGTAATGCCGCTATACGAGCCGGGCTGTCTGTCGCGGCGTCATATAGCTGGGATCGGTGCGTCGAGGAGACGGTCAATGTGTACCGTCGGTGCAGCGCCAAGGCAGGTTAAGGGAACGCAATGACGACTTATGAACTGGGCCGTTTTTCCGGTGTGCTCGGCAAATCGCTGCTCGCTTGTGCCCTTGCTAGTTCGCTGTCCGGATGCGCGATCATGTCGGCGGCAGGGCCTTCGTCACGTGCTGTCACACGGTCCGACGGCGCGATCATGGCGAATGCATCGATCAAGATCATCGACGTGTCCGACGCGGTGGCGCGGCGCGTCATCGCAAGCAAGCGCGACAGCCTGTTCTCTGAAGCGCTGGGTGATGGGTATGCGGCCGGTTCGATCATCGGCCGCGGCGACGTATTGGATATCGCGATCTGGGAAGCGCCACCTGCCGCGCTCTTCGGCGCTGCTGGCGGCGATGCCCGTCTGACCTCATCGAGCACGACCGCGCGCGGAACGACCTTGCCCGAACAAATGGTGAGCACCGAAGGCCGGATCAACATTCCGTTCGTCGGATCGATCGTCGCTGCCGGTCGCACATCGTCGCAGATCGAGCGCGAAATCGCCAATCGCCTCGCCGGTAAGGCGCATATGCCGCAGGTGATCGTGCGATTGGTCCGGAACGCGAGTTCCAACGTGACGGTCGTCGGCGATGTCGCCTCGAGCGCACGGGTGCCTGTCACGGCGAAGGGCGAGCGCCTGCTCGACGTGCTCGCGACGGTCGGCGGCGTCAAGCAGCCGATCGGCAAGATGACGATTCAAATCACGCGCGGTCTGAAGAATGCGTCGATGCCGCTCAGCGCGGTCATCCGCGATCCGCGGCAAAACATCCGCCTCCAGCCGGACGACGTCGTCACAGCGCTGTTCCAACCCTACAGCTTCACGGCATTGGGTGCGACGGGTCGGAACGAAGAGGTCGTCTTCGAGGGAACGGGTCTGACGCTCGCCCAGGCGATGGGCCGGTTTGCCGGGATTCAGGATCAGCGCGCCGACGTGAAGGGCGTCTTCCTCTTTCGACTTGAGGATCCCGCCGCGCTCGACCCTGCAATCCGCGATGGTGCTCAGCTCACGCCGGATGGAAAGGTGCCTGTGATCTACCGTATCAACCTAAAGGACCCGGCAACATTCTTCGTCGCGCAGAGCTTCCCGATCCATGATAAAGACGTGATCTATGTGTCGAACGCGCCGCTGGCGGACGTTCAAAAGTTCGTCAGCATCATTTCTTCGACGATCTTCCCGATCGCAACGGTGTCAACTGCATTGCCGTGATGATAGTGGCCGGGCTTAGCGCGCAGTTAGTGATTTAGCCTGGCGGATCGGCCTGAGCGGCTTGAATTGGCCACCCATCTCCGGGCTTTCCAGTTGCAAAATCCCGGTAGTGTGCGCATGACTCTTCTGGAATTCGGTCACATCTCGACCGAAATGGAACGCAGAATTCTATGCCAAATACGATTTTTGAGCGCGTCGCGAAAATCGATCGAGTGCTGTTGATAACCGTGGTAATTCCGACGGTTATCGCCTTAATTTACTTTGGTCTCATCGCTTCTGACGTCTACATTTCCGAATCTCGCTTCGTCGTGCGTAGCCCGGACAAGCCGGCTTCGTCCGGTCTGGGTATACTGTTGAAATCGACGGGCTTTACCAACGGCGGGGACGAGATTTACGCCGCCGAAAACTTCATCCAGTCGCGTGACGCGCTTGCAGCGCTTAACAAAAACGGCGATTATCGCAGGGCATATGGCGACCCGCAGGTGTCCTTCGTTGACCGCTTTAACGGCTTCGCCTCGAATGAAAGCTTCGAAGCACTTTACAAATATTACCGTAGCAAGATTTCGGTCGAGCACGAGAGCACCGCGTCTATCACGACCCTAACGGTTCGCGCCTTTACTCCAGAAGAAGCCTATCGCGTAAATTCGCAACTGCTTCGTATGGCGGAACTTACCGTCAACAATCTCAATGAGCGCGGCCGTCAAGACCTTATCCATTTTGCAGCGGTCGAGGTGAACGAAGCGAAGGATCAAGCCCGAGAGGCGGCGCTGGCAGTGTCGTCGTTCCGGAACAGTCAAGGCGTCGTCGATCCCGAGAAACAGGCAACCGCACAGTTGCAAATGGTTTCCAAGCTGCAGGACGAGATAATTGCGGCGCGGTCGGAGCTCCTTCAGCTGCGTTCCTTCACGCCGCAGAACCCCCAGATCGACGTGCTTGCCACGAAGGTAAAGGGACTCGAAAGCGAAATGCAGAATCAGGTCTCGATGGTAGCCGGTGGTAGCAAGTCGTTGGCCACGACTGCAGCGCGCTACCAGCGTCTCGCGCTGGAAAGTCAGTTTGCCGATAAGCAACTTGCCGCTGCGATGGCTTCTCTGCAGGATGCCTCTAACGAAGCGCGTCGCAAGCAGGCCTATCTCGAGCGCATCGTCTCCCCCAGCAAGCCCGATGAGGCGCTTGAGCCGCGCCGTCTACGGGGCATACTCGCGACAATCGTACTTGGATTGGTGGCTTGGGGAATCGTGACGATGCTGATGGCTGGCGTTCAAGAGCACAAGGACTGAGGCTTTGGCTAAGACCAGCTCTTTTCGCTTGTTTTCTGATGCTTGGGAGATACAGCGGCGCGTTATATGGGCACTACTTTTGCGAGAGATGCTGACTCGCTATGGAAGGCACAATATCGGGTTTCTTTGGCTCTTTGTTGAGCCGATGCTGTTCACGCTCGGTGTTACCACCTTGTGGACGCTGACCAAGGCAGTGCATGCTTCGGATTTGCCGATCGTCGCGTTTGCGCTCACAGGTTATTCGAGCGTATTGCTATGGCGGAACATGCCATCGCGCTGCATTGCGGCGATCAAGCCAAATCTGTCCCTGATGTATCATCGCTACGTCAAAGTGATGGACGTCCTCCTTGCGCGGCTTCTACTAGAGGGAGCTGGCGCCACCATCTCGTTCGTCGTGCTGTCGGTCGTCTTCATCTCGATTGGCTGGATAACCCCGCCCGAGGACGTTCTACAGGTGATCGGTGGGTGGATCCTGCTTGCTTGGTTTGGCATGGCGACTGCAATCTTACTCGGCTCCCTCTCCGAACAGTCCGAGATCGTCGATAAGCTTTGGCACCCTGCGTCCTACCTGCTTTTCCCGCTGTCCGGAGCTGGCTTTCTGGTCGAGATTCTCCCGACGGAAGCGCAGAAGTTCGTGCTCTTTCTTCCTATGGTTCATTGCACGGAGTTCATTCGTGAAGGGTATTTTGGGAGCAAGTTCCACGCTCATTACGATATGTCCTACGTTGTTACCGTGTGCGCCGGCCTGACGATCCTAGCACTTGCGCAATTGCGAAAAGTCAGTCGTGAAGTGATCCCAGAATGATTGAACTTTGCGATGTAAATAAATTCTACCGCACTCGGAAGGGGCGTCGCCAGATTCTGGATTCAGTCAGTCTGTCGATCGCGCGGGGTGAGAAACTGGGAATTCTCGGGCGCAACGGCGCCGGAAAATCGACCTTAATCAGGATCATAAGTGGTGCGGAGCAACCAACAGACGGCCTGGTTCGGCGGAGCATGAGTGCGTCGTGGCCTTTGGCCTATACGGGTGCCTTCCAGTCCGCCCTGTCTGGGCTCGACAATGTCCGGTTCATCTGCCGGATTTACGGGGTCCCGGTGGAAGAGCGCGTTGCGTTCATTCAGGAATTTTCAGACCTGGGCGCCTATCTCTATGAACCGATTAACACCTATTCCGCTGGTATGCGCGCGCGCTTGGCCTTTGCCGTATCGATGAGCATCGAATTCGACTGCTTCCTGATCGACGAGGTAATTTCGGTGGGTGATTCGCGGTTCCACGAAAGGTGCCGCGTTGAATTGTTCGAGAAGCGTGCCGATCGCGCGCTAATCATCGTTTCGCACGACGCCGCTTATGTTCGGGCCCATTGCGATAGGGCAGCGGTGCTGATCCAGGGCAAATTGCACAATTTCGATAGCACTGATGAGGCATTTGAGTTTTACGATAAATCGGTTGCTTAAGGAAAAAGTGAACCGCACGATTTTTTTGACGTCCTCAACGAGCTCAGAAGCTAGGGAATAGGCGGATGGTCTTTTGGTCAGCTGTCCGCTTTTTGCTCCCGATACTGTCCCCCAGATGGCTTGATCGGATGCGTTTGTCCCGGGCACGTCGCATGCCACCTCGCACCACCATTGCGAGGGGGCAGGCGAGACGTCTTTTGGTCGATGTGTCAATGATTGCGCAAAGTGATGCGCGCACGGGCATTCAACGCGTGGTCCGATCGATCGTCTTGAACATGCGACGGAACCCGCAAGGATGCCCTATCCAACTCGTCCGGTATGCGCAGCGCAGCTATCGGTATAGCTCCTGGCCCGAAGGCGATGAGACGACCATGCGGGCCATCCATCCGCTCGAAGGTGATGTATTTCTTGGGCTTGATCTTTCGTTCGACGCTATTCGTCGCCATGGGCGCCAGTTGCTCCGCTGGAGGCGGGGGGGGACGCGTTTCTGGTTCGTGGTATACGACCTCCTGCCTCTACAAAACCCGAAGTATTTTTCGCCAAAAGTGACCGTACGCTTTTCTTGGTGGCTGCTTGCGACGGCAAAGCTTGCCGACGGCTATCTCTGCATATCGCCGCATGTCGCCGATGATTTAAAAACGCTTTTGGCGCAGAGGTTTGGTGCCAGCACCGGAATTAATGTTGCTGTGTTCCCCATGGGATTTGACATTCCGGCGGATTCGTCGGTGCAAGATGTGCGACGTTTGCCTCCGCTTTCTGTCAATGGAAATGGTTTTATTCTTGCCGTTGGAACCGTTGAGCCGCGCAAAGGCTATGAGATGCTCCTGGATGCTTTCGATTGGCTATGGAGTCACGGTTCGTCAGCGAGGCTCGTGATTGTTGGCAAGGGTGGCTGGAAGACCGAAACGCTACAACGTCGCCTCCGTGAACATCGAGAGCTGGGGTGCCGTCTTCACTGGCTACAGGACTTGGCGGACGATGGCCTTCTTGTTCTTTATGATACTGCGAGCGCACTGGTGGTACCCTCGCATGGGGAGGGATTCGGTCTTCCAATCCTCGAGGCGCGTGCAAGATCGTGCCCGGTATTGGCACGGGACATACCTGCATTTCGCGAACATCCGGCTCAGGCGCTGCGTTTCTTCCCTGAAAACGCCGACGCTACCCAGCTTGCCCGTGCGATCTCCGAGGTTCTTCAGGATAGCGCCCGAATCCGGGCCGAAACTTCTTCGACTAAGCTACCCAGTTGGCGTGACGCTGCTGATACGATTCAGCGCCTTGTGTTGAAACTGCAATAAGTTGCACCGCACGATCCTGTAGATTCCGGGTGTGCGGTGGAGGGTGAGGGCGAACGCAGCGCTCCCGTTTCGCAGAGGGGCGGGATATGGTTTCCTGGTCAGCCGCTAAAGCACGGTGACTGCCGCGTATGGAGGTTCACTAACACTAGGGTCGGACTCATAATCAACAGATGATGTCTGCTACGAGGTATATTGCGCCAAGGAAATTGGTGACGAGTTTATCGTAGCCGGTGACGATGCGGCGATAATCCTTGAGGCGGCAGAACATCCGCTCGACGGCGTTTCGCCCCTTGTAAAGCGTGCGCGAGAAGCAGCCTTCCCAGCGGCGGTTGGCCTTTCATGGGATGTTGGGCACCGCGCCCTGACATTCGCTTAGGTCGCGGATCGCGTTGGAGTCATCTGCCTTGTAGGCCAGCACGATGGTACGCGGCGCAAGATCATCGAGCAGGACATCGGCGGCACGGTAGTCCGCGACGTTGCCGCCGGTCGGCAGGAAGCGGAGCGAGCGACCTTGGCCGTCGGTGAGCGCGTCGAGCTTGCTGTTTCGGCCGCCTCGGCTGATCCCGATCGCTTGGAGAGGCGCTCCCCTATTTCGCCGACTGCAGAGCGGCGGGCTTTCATGTACGTGCTATCGACCAGGACTTCGGGAGGCGGCCCGCCCGCTGCTGCCAGCGTGATGAACATCTCCTGCCAGATGCCTTTTGCCGCCCACCCGCACGAACCGATCGTCGAGCGTCTTTCTCGAACCGTAGCAAGAGGTGGCTCGGCAAATTTGGACAGGCTGTTAAGTGGAGTTTCTGCCTGAAGGTGGCCAGCATGGCTGCCGAACAG
>NZ_JASJVC010000090.1:0-10967 GCF_035019905.1 Sphingomonas sp. 10B4
CATCGATCCTGCAGATTTCAGAATCATGGCTTGAGCGAGCGACGATTTCGCGGGTCGTCAAGCAGACGGAGTATAGCTCAATATTAAACGCATCCCGCGTTGCGCGCGCTCCGCGCAATGCATGGGGTATCCCTCGTTGTTATCCGGTTATTATCCAGCTCAGGCCGCAGGATCCCCCGGAAGGGGAATTATCCACTAAGTCACTTAAAAAACTGGTGCTGCCGGTGAGGATTGAACTCACGACCTCAGCCTTACCAAGGATGCGCTCTACCACTGAGCTACGGCAGCATGTCCGCAAAGCACCTTACGGCGTCTGCGGAAGCGGCCTAAGAGCGGTTGGCGCGGGGATTGTCAAGGAGCGTTTCACCGGTGAGCACAAAAGAAGACGAGAAAGCGGCGCGGCTGGCCGCGGCGCTGCGCGAGAACCTCAAGCGCCGCAAGGGGCGCGAGCGGGCGCTCGACGCGGCGCCGCGCGACGACGATGTCACGCGATAGGCGCGCATTTCGCCGCGAGCCAGGCACGCTCGTCGGCATCGAGATGATCGCCGATCACCGCGACGACGCGGGCATGGTATGAATCGAGCCACGCGCGTTCGGCTGCACTCAGCATCTCGGTGACGATCAGCGAGCGTTCGATCGGACAGAAAGTGAGCGTCTCGAACCCGAGCATCGTCGCGCCCTCGGCAAAGCCGCGCTCCTCGACCAGGATCAGATTCTCGATCCGGATCCCGTATTCGCCCGCCTTGTAATAGCCGGGCTCGTTCGAGAGGATCATGCCGGCACGCAGCGGCTCGGCCGGGCCGCCGCCGGGATAGGTCGGCGGCGCGATCCGCTGCGGCCCTTCATGCACCGAGAGATAGGCGCCGACGCCGTGGCCCGTGCCATGCGCATAATCGAGCCCCACCGCCCAGAGCGGCCGCCGCGCGAACGGATCGAGCTGCCCGCCGGTCGTGCCGTGCGGGAAGACCGCGGTCGCCAGCGCGATATGGCCCTGCAGCACGCGTGTGAAGCGGTCGCGCATTTCGGGGGTCGGCTCGCCGATCGGCAGGACGCGCGTCAGGTCGGTCGTGCCGTCGGCATATTGCCCGCCCGAGTCGACCAGGTACAGCTGGCCCAGTTCGAGCGGCGCGTTCGATTCGGGCGTCGAGTGATAGTGCGGACTCGCGCCGTGCGCGCCCGTCGCCGAGATCGTGTCGAACGAGGTGTCGAGCAGCACGCCCGTCGCTTCGCGGAACGCCTGCAGCTTGGCGACGCACGCCAGTTCGTCGAGCCCGCCCTTGGGCGCCTCGGCCTCGACCCAGCGGAGGAATTTCGCAAGCGCGGCACCATCGCGCGCCGAGGCGGCACGGTGACCGTCGATCTCGACGCGGTTCTTGACCGCCTTGGCGAGCACGACGGGGTCGCGCAGCGCGAGCACCGTGGCACCGCCCTGATCGAGCCGCTCGAAGATCGCGGCGACCGCGCGCTCGGGATCGGCTGCGATGCGCTTGCCGGCGTAGCGGCCGAGCGCGTCGGCAAAGGCGCTGCGCGGGTGGAGGCGGATCGCATTGCCGAGATGCTGGCGCACCGCGTCGCTGACCTTTTCCGGCGCAACGAACAGGTCGGCGGTGCCGTCGGCATCGACGATCGCGTAGGCCAGCGCGACGGGCGTGTGCGCGACGTCCTGGCCGCGCACGTTGAGCGCCCAGGCGATCGAATCGAGCGCGGTCAGCACGACGGCGTCGGCCTTGGTCGCGGCGAGCCAGTCGGCGATCTGCGCGCGCTTGGCGGCCGAGCCGACGCCGGCGCGCGCTTCGTCCTGGACGACGAGCGGCGCGTCCGATGGGGCAGGGCGGTCGCTCCAGACGGCATCGATCGGATTGGTCTCGACCGCGACGAGTTCGGCACCGCGCGCGGCGAGCGCGGCGCGCGTGTCGTCGACCCAGCCGCGGGTGTGGAGCCAGGGATCATAGCCGATCCGCCCGCCGGTCGGCGCATGCTCGCCGAGCCATGCCGCGATGTTCGTCGCGGGCACGGCGACATAGGCCCAGTCGTCGGCCGCAACCTGTTCGCGGACTTGCAGCGTATAGCGGCCGTCGGTGAAGATCGCGGCACTCTCGGTCAGCACGACCGCGCTTCCGGCGGACCCCTGGAATCCCGTCAGCCACGCGAGGCGCTGCGCATAGGCACCGACATATTCGCTCATATGCTCGTCGGTCAGCGGGACGACGAACCCGTCTAGACGGTCGTGCGCCAGCTGGGCACGAAGGGCGGCGAGGCGGGTGGAATGGATCGACATGCGTTTTCTCGTAGTTGCGGGAAGCGGGGAGGGCGTTCGGTTGCGAGGGAGCCTATCCTGACGGATCGGGCGGGACGAAGCGCAACCTTGCCAGATCGCGCCCGGGCGCGACAGGGCCGACGGCATCCATCCCCGCAGGCGTGCCCGGTTCGCCTGCGGACGCGCTATCCTTAGGATGTGGGTTGCTGCTGGAGGTCTCGTCCCGTCGCTGGCGATGCGCGCCGAGAAGAGAGCGCAGCGCGACGCAAGCGGATGTCGGGGTGGCGGTCACTGCGGTCGGACAGGTCGACGGTGCGCTGCCTGAGCCGGGTCGCCCAAGTGCACGCATCTCGACTTGTCCCGCCGGGAGCGGGTAGGGATTGGGGATGACAGACCTCACCCCGCCCGTCGCGCAGACTCGCGCCCACAGCTTCACCGCACACGGCGTGACCATCGAAGACCCGTACGCGTGGCTGAAGGACCCCAACTATCCCGAGGTCGACGATACGGACGTGCTCGCCTATCTCGCGGCCGAGAACGCCTATTTCGAAGCCGTGATGGCGCCGCACAAGGGGCTGATCGACCGGCTCTACGCCGAGATGAAGGCGCGCATCAAGGAAGACGATTCGTCGGTGCCGCAGAAGGATGGCGACTGGCTGTACTGGACTTCGTTCGAGACCGGCGGCGAGTATCGCAAATGGTGGCGCAAGCCCGTCGGCGGGGGCGAGCCCGACCTGATCCTCGACGAAGTCGCGCTGGCCGAGGGCAGGGAATATTTTCGTTTGGGCGCTTTCTCGGTGTCGAACGACGGGCGGCTGCTTGCGTATGCGATCGACGACAATGGCTCGGAGCGGTTCGAGGTGCGCGTCAAGGATCTGACCACGGGCGAGCATTTGCCCGACGTCATTCCGGGAATGCTGTCGGAGATCGTCTGGACCGCCGACGACAAGGGCTTCCTCTACGGCCTCGCCAACGAGCAGTGGCGCACCGACAATGCGAGGCTCCACTGGCTCGGCACGCCGGTCGCCGACGATGTCGAATTGTTCAAGGAAGCCGATGAGGGCTTCCGCGTCGGCGTCAGTGAGACGAGCGATCGCCAATGGATCGTGCTGTCGAGCGGCGACCATGTGACGAGCGAGATCTATCTGCTCCCGGCGACCGACCCGCTCGCCACGCCGCTGTGCGTCGCGCCGCGCAAGGTGGGGCGCGAGTACGATGTCGACATGCACGGCGACACGCTGTTCATCCACACCAACGACACCGACCCCAATTTCCGGCTGTGCACCGCGCATATCTCGGCGCCGGGCGAGTGGGTCGAGAAGATCGGCCCGTCGAAGCATTTCTACATGACCGGGATCGACTGCTTCCGCGATTTCTTCATCGTCGACGGGCGCGAGGACGGGTTGGATCAGATCGAGATCCATCGCTACGACGATGGCATCGCACCGCAGCGGATCGTCTTTCCCGAGGCGAGCTATGACGCGGGCCTGGGCAACAATCCCGAATATGCGATGGATGTGTTGCGCGTCGGCTATGAATCGATGGTCACGCCGGGCACCGAATATAATTACGACGTCGCCACCGGCACGCTGACCACGCTCAAGGTGCAGGAAATCCCTTCCGGCTATGACAGCGACAAATATCGCACCGAGCGGCTCAAGATCGCTGCGCGTGATGGCACCGAGGTGCCGGTGTCGATCGTCTACCCCAAGGACTTCCCGCGCGACGGGTCGCGGCCGATCTATCTCTATGCGTACGGCGCGTATGGCTATGCGATCCCGCCGGGCTTCTCGACCGGGCGGCTGTCGCTGCTCGATCGCGGCTTTGCCTATGCGATCGCGCATATCCGCGGCGGCGACGATCTCGGCCAGCAATGGTATCTTGACGGCAAGCTCGAGAAGCGCGCCAACACCTTCAACGATTTCGTCGATGTGGCGAAGGGGCTGATCGCGGGCGGCTGGACCTCGGCCGGCAAGATCGCAATCGCGGGCCGTTCGGCCGGCGGCGAGCTGATGGGCGCGGTGGTCAATTCGGATCCCGAACTGTGGGGCGCGGTGATTGCCGACGTGCCGTTCGTCGACGTGCTCAACACGATGATGGATGCCGAACTGCCGCTAACGCCGGGCGAGTGGCCCGAATGGGGCAACCCGATCGAGGATAAGGCGGCGTTCGAGCTGATCCGCGGCTACTCGCCCTATGACCAAGTGAAGGCGCAGGCCTATCCGCCGATGTTCATCAGCGGCGGCCTCAACGATCCGCGCGTGACCTATTGGGAGCCCGCGAAATGGGCGGCCAAGCTGCGCAGCGTGAAGACCGATAGCAATGTGCTGCTGCTCAAGACCAACATGGGTGCGGGGCATGGCGGCAAGTCGGGGCGCTTCGAAAGCTTGCGCGAGGCGGCCGAGGAGCATGCCTTCGTGCTGTGGCAATTGGGCGTCGAGGCCTAGTTGCGATGAGGTGGTGCTCCTCCTCCGTCACCCCCGCGAAAGCGGGGGTCGCGCTGCCTGGCCCGGTTCGCGAAGAAGAAGCGGGATCCCCGCTTTCGCGGGGATGACGGTGGGGACTGAAGCAAGAGGCGGCGTACGCTAGTGTCGATCGAAACGATCATTGCGAAATATGGGCTGGCTGCGCTGTTTCTCGGCGCCGGCATCGAGGGCGAGACCGTCGTCGTCGCGGGTGGGTTGCTGTCGCACAAGGGGCTGCTCCCGCTGCCCGGTGCGATGGCGGCAGCAGCGGCGGGGTCGTTCGTCGCCGACCAGATCTTCTTCAGCGCCGGGCGCTATTTCCGCGGCAAGGCGTGGGTCAAACGCCAGCAGCAGCGCCCGATCTTCGCGCGCGCGCTGGGATTGCTCGAACGCTATCCGATCGGCTTCATCTTCGCCTTCCGCTTCATCTACGGCTTCCGCACGATCAGCCCGATCGCGATTGGCACGACCAAGGTCGAGACCAGGCTGTTCCTGCTGATCAATGCGATCGCGGCGGTGGTATGGGGGATCGTCTTCACCGGAATCGGCTATCTGTTCGGGCACAGTTTCGAAAAACTGATCGAGCGCTTCCTGCCCGACAAGCATGCGATCCTGATCGTCGGCGGCGCGGTCGTCGTTGTCGCCGCGATCGTCGGGGCGATCCATTGGTGGCGCACGCGCGGGAAAGCCGCGACGTGAGCCGCTTCGTGCAGGCGATCACCGCGAGCGCCGCCGACATCGACGAGCTCGGCCATGTCAACAATGCGGTATGGGTGCGCTGGATCCAGGAGATCGCGGTGGCGCACTGGATGGCGCAGGCGCTGCCCGAGCATCGCGACGCCTATTTCTGGGTCGTGACGCGGCACGAGGTCGATTATCGCGGCAATGTCGGTGTCGGCGAGACGGTAACCGGCGAGACCTGGGTTGCCGCGGCGCCAAAGGGCGCGCGGTTCGACCGCGCGGTGCGCTTCACCGGGGCCGACGGCAAGGTCAAGGTCGAGGCGGTGACGACCTGGGCGATGCTCGACCGCGCGACCGGCAAGCTCGCGCGGGTGCGCGACGAGATCGCCGCGCCGTTTTTGTGACGCGGGCGGAACCTGTGCGGCGCCCGAGGGCTTGGTTGTCTCAAGCTTTTGAAAGGCCGCAGCGATGCTCGAACATGTCCCCGAATGGCTTGGCGCCAGTTTGCGCAACATCCGCGCCGGTGCCGAGCATCTCGCGATCGTCCATCCCGCGCTGGGGATCGGTGCGGTCGAGATCGCGCTGAGCAGCCCGGCGTTCGGCGATTTCGCCGAGATGCCGGCGCGCTTCACCGCCGATGGCGCGGGCGTCTCGCCGCCGCTCCACTGGTCCGACGCGCCGGCCGGGACGCAGAGCCTCGCGCTGATCGTCGAGGATGCCGATTCGCCGACGCCCGCGCCGCTGGTGCACGCGATCCTGTGGGGCATGAACGTCGCGACGACGGGGCTTGCCGAGGGTGCGATCGCCGCCGATGGCGCGGCGGGTGCGATCGGGATAAACTCCTATCTGTCGCAAGGCTGGCTCGCGCCCGATCCGCCCAGCGGGCATGGCGAGCATCGCTACGTCTTCCAGCTGTTTGCGCTCGATTGCTCGCCCGAGGATCTCGGCGACGGGCCGGGGCGCGGGGCGGTGCTCAATGCGATGGCGGGGCACGTGATCGGTGCCGGGATTCTGACCGGGCTCTATTCGCGCGGCGAGGTCGTCGATGCGCCGGTGGGTGACGCGGCCGCGATTGGCGGACCAGCGGTAGCATAGGTGTTGCGCCCCTCCCCTGAAGGGGAGGGGCTTTCAGGTTAGCCGCTGTTGCGCAGCGCGGTCGCGATCGCGTTGATCGACAGCAGGATGCCCTCGCCGATCCGCTCGTCCTCGTCGCCCGCGCGGCGGCGCTTGATCAGCTCGATCTGGAGCAGGTTGAGCGGCTCGATATACGGCAGCCGCAGCCGGATCGACGCGTCGAGCGCGGGATGCGCCTGCAGCAACCGTGTCTGCCCGGTGATCTCGAGCAAGCCGTCATGCGCTTGCTGCCAGCCACCCACGATCCGCGGGAAGATCGCGTCGGCCAGCGCGCGATCCTCGACCAGCGTCGCGTAGCGCGCCGCGATGTCCATGTCGGACTTGGCGATCACCTGCTCCATATTGGCAAGGCTTGCAGCGAAGAACGGCCAGCCCTGCGCCATCTCGGCGAGCAGCCCCTTGTCCTCGAAGCTGCTCAGCGCCTGGCCGACGCCGTACCAGCCCGGCAGCATCACGCGCGCCTGCGCCCAGCTGAACACCCACGGAATCGCGCGCAGATCCTCGATCTTGTCGGACTTGGTCCGGCTCGCCGGGCGGCTGCCGATCTTGAGGCCGGCGATCTCGACGATCGGCGTCATCTGGCGGAAGAAAGTGCGGAAGCCGTCGGTGCCATAGACCAGCCCGCGATACGCTTCGAAGGCCGACGCCGAGAGCGTGTCCATCGCCGCCGAGAAACGGCGCGTGTCAGCGGCCGACAGCGCATCGGGCTCGAGGCTGGCGAGCAAGGTGGCCGAGGCCATCGCCTCGAGATTGGTGATCGCGCTGTCGCGCGTCCCGTATTTGCCCGCGATCACTTCGCCTTGCTCGGTGATGCGGATGCGGCCCTGGACGGTGCCCGACGGCTGCGCGCGGATCGCCGCAAAGGCCGAGCCGCCGCCACGCCCGACCGCGCCGCCGCGGCCGTGGAACAGCTGCATGCCCACACCCGCGCCGGCGAACACGCCCTTCAGCGCGGTCGAGGCTTTCGACAAGCTCCAGGTCGAGGTGAGATAGCCACCATCCTTGTTGCTGTCGGAATAGCCGATCATCACTTCCTGGAAGCTGCGCGCCGCGGTGATGCCGCGCACTTCGGGGAGCGAGAACCATTCGGTCATGATGCCGGGCGCGGCCTCGAGATCGCCGATCGTCTCGAACAGCGGCACCGCCATGATCGCCGCGCTAGGCGTCGCGCCGCCGCGGTAGAGCCCGACCTCCTTGAGCAGGATGTTGAGCTCGAGCAGGTCGGACACCGATTGCGCCATCGAGACGATGTGCTGGACGATGCACGCCGGGCCGTATGTGGCGTGCGCCTCGGCGGCGGCGCGGACGATCGCGAGTTCTGACTTCGTCTCGTCCGAATAGTCGGCGAACGGGCTGGCCAAGGGCCGCGCGTTCGACAGTTCGTGGCGCAGCAGCGAGACACGCTGCGATTCGTTGAGCGACAGATAATCCGCTTCGACGCCCGCCACCTTGAGCAGTTCGGCGACGACGCGTTCGTGCACCGCGCTGTTCTGGCGCAGGTCGAGCGTCGCCAGATGGAAGCCGAAGGTCTCGCACGCGCGGATCAACCGGCCGAGCGCCCCGCCCGACGACAGCGCGCCGCCGCCCGACCGAAGCGCGCGCGCGATCGTGACAAGATCGGCGCGGAACGCCTGTGGATCGGCATAGCGTTCGCCCTTGAGCGCAGCGGCGCGCGGCGCCGGCTTGCCGGTGAGCGCGAGATGCGTCGCCGCGAGGCGCGCGTAGATGCCCGACAGCGCGCGGCGGTACGGCTCGTCGCTGCGGCTCTCGGCGGTGTCGCCGCTGGCATCGGCGAGCGCGATAACCGCGTCGTCGGCGGGCGCGAGATTGGTCGAGATCGACAGCTCGGCGCCGAGCGCATGGACCGCGTCGAGATAATAGCCGAGCACCGCTTCGCTCGCCTTGGCGAGCGCGGTCTTCAGGCTGTCGGCGGTGACGAACGGGTTGCCGTCGCGGTCGCCGCCGATCCAGCTGCCGGGCTTGAGGAAGCTCGGCACGCGCTCGCCGAGTGCGCGGTCCCAGCGCTGGTAGAGCGCGGGGAGTGCGGGCAGAAAGACGTCGCGCAGATACGACAGTGCGATCTCGACTTCGTCGGTGACGTAGAGCCGTTCGCGGCGCAGCACGCGCGTCTGCCACAGCAACGCGATCTGGCGCAGGATCGCTTCCTCGACGTCGTCGCCATCGGGCGTCTCGTGGACGTCGGCATCGCGCAGCCGCATCAGCGCCGCGATCCGGTTGCGATGGTCGATCATCGACTTGCGGCGGACTTCGGTCGGATGCGCGGTGAGGACGGGGGCGATCAGCGCATGGTGGAGCAAGTCCATCACCTGCGCCTTGTCGATCCCTTCGCCGGCGAGCCGTTCGAGCGCGGCGGCAAGATCGGCGCCCTGTTCGGCAGCGACGCCTTGGCGATCCTCGGCAAGATTGGCGAGCATCGAGAACAGCATGAAGCCGCGCACGAAATCGAGCGTCTCGTCGAGGCTCAGCGCATCGAGGCCGAGATCGGCCTCGCGCCCCCCGTCGCCATTCTTGGTGCGATGGCGGTCGACCGAGGCGGTGCGGATCGATTCGGTCCGCGCGTAGAGCGCGTCGCCGCCATAGGTGCGGATCACGTCGCCGAGCAATTTGCCCAGAAAACGAATGTCGGGATTGTTTGCGATTCCGGGGAGGTCAGCCATGATTTCATGCTGCATTGCGGCAGCGGCGCGGTCAATCGCTTGTCGATTATTTCACTGCTGCGGCGGACGACGCATTGTTCGAAGCATCCTCGGCGGTACGCGCCGCGCTGCTCTCGACGTTGGTCAGCAAGCCGTCGTGATTGGCATCCTCGCGGTCGAAGCGTGCGAGGCTGCCGCTGATGAATTCGCGGTGGGTGATCTTGCCGTCGTGATCGGCATCGAGCGCGTTCAGTCGCTTGGCATATTTAACCGGAACCTCGGACTGCGCGATGGCGCCGTCGAGATTGCGGTCGAGCCGCGTCCAGCGCGATTCGAGCAGCGTTTCATATTCGGCGCGCTTGAGCAGCGTCGGGGGCACGAAATTGGCGGCATATTCGTCATTTGTCGGCTTGGATTCGCATCCTGCCACAAGCAACAGACAGGTCGTGATCATCAGCCGGCGCATTGTTTTCTCCCGTTGGGGGGTGAACGGCGCGCCACGCCGATCGTTCCGACACTGTCGTTTCGGCACCGCCGGCAGCTTAGGCCTCGAGCTCGACGTCCCAATACAGCCAGTCGTGCCAGGTATCGTGGAGGAAATTGGGCGGATAACGTCGGCCGTGTTCCTGCAGCTGCCAGCTGGTCGGGCGGATCGCGTCGATATGCAGCGGCATCCCCGCTTGTTTCGGCGTGCGCCCGCCCTTTTTGAGGTTGCACGGCGAGCACGCGGTGGCGACATTTTCCCACGTCGTGCGACCGCCCTGCGCGCGCGGGACGATATGATCGAAGGTCAGATCGTTGCCCGCGCCGCAATATTGGCAGACGAACTTGTCGCGCAGGAACAGGTTGAAGCGCGTGAAGGCGGGGAAGGCGCTGGGGCGGACATACGATTTGAGCGCGATCACCGAGGGCAATTTGATCCGCTGCGTCGGGCTGCGCACTTCGCGCTCATATTCGGCGACGATGTCGACGCGGTCGAGGAACACCGCCTTGATCGCGGTCTGCCACGGCCAGACCGACAGCGGATAATAGCTCAGCGGAGTGTAGTCCGCGTTGAGCACAAGCGCGGGACAGCCATCGGGGTGGCGGATCAGATCGGGATGGTACACTTCGGCCCCTCCTTTACCACTGAGTGGCGCTTCCTGCGGGGCTTCAAGCCCATTAGGATGACGCTGTCATGACAGCGCTACCCGTCTCGTCCGATTTCAGCACGGCGACCGACTCGCGGTCAAGTGCGCGCGTGGCCTCGGTCGTCACGCGCTTTGCGCCGAGCCCGACCGGGCGACTGCATCTGGGGCACGCCTATTCGGCGGTGCAGGCGCACGACCGTGCGCGGGCGGCCGGCGGGCGGTTTCTGCTGCGGATCGAGGATATCGACGGCACCCGCAGCCGCCCCGAGCATGTCGCGGCGATCGAGGCCGATCTGCGCTGGCTCGGTTTGGGGTGGGACGGACCGATGCTGTTCCAATCGACCCGTCTCGATGTCTATGCCGCCGCGCTCGAGCGGTTGCGGGGGATGGGGCTGCTGTATCCGTGCTTCTGCACGCGCACCGAGATCGCGGCGAGCTTGAGCGCGCCGCATGGGGCCGAGGCGGTGTATCCGGGGACGTGCCGTGCGCTCGACGCGGATGCGGTCGCGGCGCGGGTCGCGCACGGGGACCGCTTCGCATGGCGCATCGATATCGCCAAGGCGCTCGCCCTCGCGCCTCCCCTCCCTGGAAGGGAGGGGCTGGGGGTGGGGCGGCCCGCGGCTGGCGCTGCGCGCGGCCGCGG
>NZ_JASJVC010000091.1:0-10940 GCF_035019905.1 Sphingomonas sp. 10B4
TCATCGATCCTGCAGATTACAGAATCATGGCTTGAGCGAGCGACGATTTCGCGGGTCGTCAAGCAGACGGAGTATAGATGGAGGCGGGGCCGGTCTAACCTGAATTAAATTATGCGGGATCCATGGCTTCGAGGATTCAGCGAACAGCGTTCGCGCTGGTCGTCAGGTAAAGGCAAACTGCCAAGGCCTCGGTGGGTCAAAACCGGTCGAGGCTGTTGAAAAACTCCCGTCGCTTCAGATAATTGCGCCTTTCTGTAATTCTCTGGCGACCATACGCCGCTCTACGGGATATTCGTGCGCCTATCGCTTCCCGAATGCACGATTGTGATGCGCCGCACAGGCGAACCGAGTTTTTCAACAGTCTCGGTCGGTTTTGACACCGGCACCCTATCCCAGCTTGTAGATGTCAGAGCTAATTGGCACAGTTTTGTCAGCGCTAAGTGACACCGATCACAAGGGTGCTGCGCGCCGCTTGCACCACGTCGTCGGTGATCGCGTTCAGGCCGTTGATCCGCAAGATGCGCTCGATCTGGACAAACAGGCGGTGGAGCAAACGGAAGTTGCCGCCTGTAATCCGCACGATGGTTGCGACGGCCTGCCCGTCCGTGAAATCCGCATCGTCCATCGCCAGCCCGAGGTCGCGCCAACGTCGCGTTAGAACGAAGGTCAGTTCCTCATCCTGCAACGGCCTGTAATGGTGAGCGAAGCCGACACGGCTGAAAAGCTGTGGGTATCGTTCCATCCGCTTTTCGATGCCGGGCATTCCGATCAAAAGAAGGCCGTTGCCCTGCCGATCAAACAGGTCACGCAGATATTCCAGCCCCGTGTTGGACAGGCGGTCGGCCTCATCAACGATCACCAATTCGACATGATGTTTACGAGGCGACATGATGATTTGATCTTTGGGGCGGATATGCTCATCGACGCAGGCATCGACTCTCCCGATGAGCCGGAGGAGGTCCTGACGAAGCTCGCGAAGTGTACTGCCGACTGTCGGCGTATAAAAAACGGTACGCGCGCGATTAAGATCTGCGTAGATCTTGAGATCGGACGGCTGCCGCGCGCCCCAGGTCATAAGCAGATCAACTGCGCCGTCCCAACGGGCGTAGCGGCGCGCGGACAGGGTTTGCCGACGCCGGCCGTGCCGTGACACAAGCCCATGTAGCGGTGCTTGCGCACGGCGTTGGCAAACTCGGTGAAACGGCGATGTTCCTGCGTCGAGATGAAGCTGGTGGCGCGGGCGCTGCCGTCTGCCATCACTCGCCCTCGTAATAGGTGCGGAGACGTGGCTTGCTCCGTACCGCCTCGGCGGGCGTGGCAGGTGCGGGTTTCGGCGTTGGAATCTGTTTCGTGCCGGAACCGGGCGGGCGCAGGATCGCAGGAAGATAATCCGCAACGCGGGCCTTCCGCTCTTCGATCTCGCTTCGCACGCGACGGCGATAGGCAAGGCGCGCGGATTGAACGTCCTTGAGCGTGATGTTCAGGCCGGCATGGTCGGGGCTGACGGCCCGGCAGAGAAAGGCGTTGCGATGGAATACCCGAACCTCACCTACGTCGCGAGGATCGTAGCGGACCGTAACCGGCTCGCCGACATAGGCGGCAAGCGTAGGGTTGAAGTATCGCAGGCCTTCAAAACGGATGCCGTCGCGGTGGACGATGCGAGGTTTGGCGACCATGACCAGCAGCGAGTCCAGTTCCTCCAGTGTTTCCGGCATCCGCGACAACCAGCCATCGCCGCGCCATGCATCCACGGGCGGTACGCCGATCGCGCGGTGCGGGCGGACGTTATAGGTCGCCACGATATAAGCGCCGATTGCGGCGTCCAGTGCGGGGAGCGTCAGGCGAGGAGGCGAAACCGGTTTGCCGTTACGAAGATTGCCCGGCAGTTCTGCCAGTAGTTCCGTGTTGATGGTGCGGAACAGCCGCTCGATTTTGCCGCGTCCCTGTGGGCGCGCAACGGCGGAGTAGATCAGCCGGATGCGAAGATCGGCCGCAGCCTGTTCGAGGTGGAGGCTGGTGAAGTCCGACCCGTGATCGACGTACGGCACGTCGGGAATGCCACAAACCGGCCATGCCGGATCGGCCTTGCGCCAGACGGCCTGCCGCAGCGCGAGCGAAGTGTTGAGCGCGGACGGCGCACCGACAAAAACCATATAGCCTGCGATCACGCGCGAGTGATCGTCCAGCACCGTCGTCAACCACGGCCGCACTTGGCGACCGTCTGCATCGAGGATCAGGATATCTAGCTGGGTATGATCGGCTTGCCAGATCGCATTGGGGCGTTCGGCGCGGTGTCGATGTACCAGTTCGAACTTGTCGCGGAAGGCGGCAGCACCTTCATGTGCCAAGGTAAGCATCGCCGGATCGATCCGGCGCACGATATCCCGCACGCTGCCATAAGACGGCATTTGCCATTCCCGTTCGCCGACAATGCCCGCGAGACGACGATGGATGGTTACGATCGATGGCGGCGGTTTAAGCAGCGCCATGCCCTCGATCAGTTCGACCAGTTCTCTCGGGAAGGTACGCTTGCCGGCTTCCGGTCGGATCGGACGCGCCAACCCGGCCGGACCATCGGCACGGTAGCGGGTGAGCCAGCGGTGCGCGGTACGGGTCGATATGCCGGCATCGATCGCAGCCTCACCCAGCGGCACCGCATCAAAGAGGTGCCGGCGAAGCAAGGCCATCCGCTTGGGGACTTCCGCACTACCCGACTCTGGCTTTCGATGATCGACCATCGTGATCCACCCCGTCCGAAAGAGGATCGTTCAGCGGACGGTCGCCGGCTGACCTATCGAGGCACGGTAAACCGCCAAAAGCCGAGTCTCACATAGATGGTACTATATCTTTTGCGTTGAGGGACCCCTTTACGTTACACAATCGACCATGACGCACACGCTGATCGGTTACGCCCGCTGCTCCACTGACAAACAGGACCTGGCCGCCCAGCATGACGCGCTGGTCAAGCTCGGCGTCGCCGCCGATCGCATCTACACCGACAAGGGCTTCACCGGAACAAACCGAACGCGACCCGGCCTGGATCAGGCGCTTGCGGCGGTACGGAGCGGTGACACGCTGGTAGTGCCAAAACTCGATCGGCTAGCGCGATCGGTGCCGGATGCGAGGGCGATCGGCCACGACCTCGCCGTGCGGGGCGTCAAGCTACAGCTTGGAGCAAGTGTCAATGATCCGTCCGACCCGATGGGCAAGCTGTTCTTCAACATCCTCGCGACATTCGCCGAGTTCGAGGCCGACCTGATACGGATGCGGACCCGCGAAGGCATGGCGGTCGCACGCTCAAAGGGGAAGCTGCGTGGCAAGAGGCCCAAGCTGTCGGATCGTCAGCAGAAGGAGTTGCGTCGCATGTATGACACCGACGATTATTCGATCAGCGATCTCGCCGAGGTGTTCTCGATATCTCGGCCGACCGTCTACCGGACGCTCGGACGCCAACTCGCCACATCTGCGACAAAGGCGGCATGATCCGAGCCCGAAAAATCCCACTGGACCTTCCCAATCGGGAAGCCGGATTGGCGAACGCCTATTTTGCCGAGAGGTCGCGATAGGCAAGCAGGGCCTCAGGCTGGTTCGTCATAATCATGCCGGCGCCGGCCCGTATTTGCGCGCCCCACACGGCATCAGGGTCGCGCAGCGCCCGGGCATCGTCCAAACCGGCATTATCCGCCGGGAACATCGTTGCCGTCCAGAGACGAAGGCCCGTGCGCGCATGCGCTCGGGCTGCGTCGTTCAGCCAGGTGGGATCGCTCCATTTGATATGGGCCCAGCCGGGCGGCGTGGAGGCGCAGCGAGCTGCGGCGGGAGCCAGCGGACCGTCTTTTCCGAACATGATCGGAAAGGTCGTTACCCGGTTTCGGAATGGCGCGATCGCGTCCGCGATTGTCCGGTCGACGCATTCGTAGAAGAAGATCGCCTGGTCAGCCATGCCGGCTCGTTCGATGTGACGGAACGTGTCGCGCTGGCTGCCGTCCTTGACGTCGAACACAATCATCATGCGCCCTTTTGCCGCTGCGAGATAGGCGTCGAGCGTCGGGATCGAGTGGTCGGTCAGCGTCGCATCCGGGCCGCCATGTCCTGTGCGCAATCTTAGCCGTGACAGTTCGACCCAATCGTGATCGGCGACCGCGCCACGACCGTTCGTCGTTCGGTCGAGCGTCTCGTCATGGATGATGACCGCCACGCCGTCGCGCGTGTGGCGCACGTCGAGTTCGATCGCGTCGACCCCCGCGCGGACGCAGGCATCCAACCCGGCCACCGAATTCTCCGGCGCTTGATGCCAGCAGCCGCGATGCGCGACGACAATAAGACGCTTGGACTGCGGGTCGGCGAGCACTTGGCGGGTCGTGGCGAGCCGCTGCTGCGAAGCCGGGACGGGTGCGGCGACGGAGAGCAGCAGGGATACGAGGAGGGCAGCAGATGACATGGCAACCTCAGCGGTGAAGAAAGCGCAGCAGCGCCTCGGGTTCGTCGGTCTGGATGACGGAGACGCCAGCACGTTTCAGCCGGCCCCATACGGCATCGGGATCACGCAGCGCGTCGACGTCGCCCCCCCAGCCGCGGACGAAGCCCTCCCACAGCGTATTCACCCAAAGCCGCGTGCGGTGTGCGAGTGCAATGCCCGACAGTACCGGCAGCGTCGCGTCGGTCATGCGCGGCAGCTCCAGCGCCACCGGAGGCCGCCTGCTCGTCTGTCTCGTCGCGAGAGCAGGCAGGTCGCTGCCGTCGCCCGCAGGGGAAAGAATCGGCATGAACGGCACCCGGTCGAACGGCGCAACGCCCGTCAGTATCGGGCTTCCGATGCCGACGGGTTCCTTGACGATCACCCCGTCCGCCTGTCCCGCCTGGTCGACCGCGGCAATCACGTCGGGATGCAGGCCCGCCTGAATGTCGAGGTTCAGGATGATGCGCCCATGCGCGCGCGCAAGCGCCTCTTTGAGCGTGGGGACGTGGGCATCAGTAAGCGGCGCGTCCGGTCCCCCCTCGTCGCGCCGCAACCGCAGCGCCCGGATGTTCGCCAGCGTCAGGTCGGCGACCTTGCCGTGGCCGTCAGTGGTCCGGTCGACGTTTTCGTCGTGCATCAGCACCAGATAGCCGTCTAGGGTGCGACGCACGTCCACTTCCGCCACGTCGACGCCGAGCGCGACGCATCGATCGATTCCCGGCAGCGAGTTCTCCGGCAGCGGCTCGCGCCAGTCATGACGCGGCGCCGGTGCGTGGCAGGCGCGGTGTGCGACCACCAACGTGCTGCCGGCGGGCGCAAACTGTGCTCGCACGCTGCCCGCGCCCGCCACCTGCGCGGCAGCGGGGCCCGCGGCAAGCGTCGCCGCGAGCAGGAGTACGAACGACTTAGGCCACATCACCAGCGCTTCGTCAGCGACAGCGTGAATGTCCGCCCGAAGATGGAACGCCCGACCGTCGCATCGGCGACGGTGCCGAAGGCGATACCCGCAGCGCGCGCGTTGCCCTCGGTCAGCCCGACGACGTTGGCGACGTTATCGACGACGCCGCGCAGCTCGAAGTCGTTCGTCGTCACCAGCGACGCGCCCAAGTCGAAGCTGGTATAGGCGGGGAGGCGGCTTAGGTTGGAAAAATCCTGGTACCGGCGACCGATCGTGAAGACATTGGCGAACACGCGTGCCTTCATCCCACCGGCATCGAAGCTGTAGGCGGGGGTGACGGTGAACTGGTAGCGCGGGATGCGAGGGATATCGCCGCCCTGCGAGCTTTGCGCGTCAAGGCCGGTCAGTGTCTGGACGGTGACGATCTTCGGATTCTGGATCATACCGGTCGCGACGATCTCGACGCCCTGAACCGGGTTCACGTCGGCTTCCAGCTCGACCCCGTAGGTGCGCGAATTGAAGATGATGTTGGCGTTGGTGATGAGCCCGTTTGCGTCCGCTACCTGCGTGCCGCCGTTGAGCTTGTCGAATTTGGACCAGAAGCCCGTCGCGGTCAGCCGCAGGCCGGGGAACTGGTATTTGATACCGCCTTCCGCCTGCTGGACCGTCGCCACGGGAAGCGGAGCGGTGCTGCCCGGCAGCGTCGCGCCGCCCAGGATCGTATCGAAACGCGGGTAGCTGAACGTGTGGGTATAGCGGCCGAAGATATTGGCATCGGGCGAGAAGATATAGCCCGTGCCGACCGTGTAGCTCGTACCCTTCAAGTCTTCTGAATGCGGCACGTAGCGCACGACGCCGTTGACGGCGCGTGCCGGGATCGGGCCGGTGGCGCTCGCGGCGACCGCGCCGAGAATACCCTGTACGCCGTCCTGGCTACGCGACACGCGGCGCACGCCGGCGTCGACCGACCAGGCGGGCGTAACTTGCCAGGTGTCGGCGAAGTAGAAGGCGGTCGAATGGCCGTTCAGACTGCCGTTCTGGCTGCCGCCGCCATAGCTGATGAACCCGTTCTCGGTGACGTTGCCAACCACCTGCCCGCCGGAATTGAGCGCCTGAATGTCGAGCGCGATCGGCTGCGTCTTGATGTTGGTGAGGATGGCGTTGAGCAGTTGCTGCTGCTCGTAATGGTAGTTGCTGTAATAAAATCCGGCGGTCAGCGCATTACGACCGATCGGCGTCTCCAGCGTCTTGTTGAGGTGAATGTCGTTGGCGTCGTAGCGCAGACTTGTGCGCACCGCTCCCCAGGTGTTGGCCATAATCAGATTGGCGGTGGTCGCCGGATCATACACGGTGTTGGTGCCAGCGACGACGTAGCGCAGCGACGTGACGCTGTTGCCGAACGCGGACATCGCATTGCCGAGCCGGCTGGCGAGATAGGCGCTCGCGCCGACCGGCGAGCCGTTGAAGATGCCGTTGAACTGCGTCGATCCGCCGGTGTGGCGATAGGTGTCGGTAATCTGAAAGCCGCTGCCCAGATCATAGTCACCGCCGGCCGTCGCGGTGAACACGTTGGGATGGATGCCGTCCTGAAGATCACGCCGGACCGTGATCGGGTTGCCGTTGGCATCCAGCGTGCGCAGCGTAACGTTGCGGAACGCGGCGGAGGTCAGCGTGCCGCTGCGCGGATCGATCAGAGATTCGAGAGAGGCGCCGGTCAACGGGTTCACCAGCGGCACGGCAGTGTAGAACACATTCTGATCATTGAGATATTTGACGTCGGCCCACAGCTTGCCGCGATCAAGGCGGTACGTGGCACCAAGCTTGATCTGGCCGCCAAGGTCGGCGTTGCTGAAGCCCGTGTTCCGCAAACCGTCGTCGCGGCGGTAGAAGCCGCTGACTGTCGCCATCAACCGGTCGGTGATCGGGCCGGATACATAGGCATCGCCGCGCACGCGACTGCCCGTGCCGGTTTCGATCCGCACCGCGCCCTCATTGTTCGGCGTGCCGTGGCCGGTGATGAAGTTGACGACGCCGCCCGAGGCGTTGTTCGAGAAGATCGGCGCGGTGCCGCCACGCACGACCTCTGCGCGCTTCGTGTCGAGATCAACACGGTACAGCTCGTCGATGTTCAGGTATCGTTCGGTATTACTCTCGTAGAGCGGCATCCCATCCTGATTGAGATCGATCAGCCGCCAGCCGCTCCATGGTAGGCCGCGGATGACGACGTTCTCACCACCGCCCTCACCACCGGAGGCTTCGACGGTGATGCCCGGCGTCGCCTGCAACAGGTCGGCGACGCTGTGCGGCGCCGTCTGATCAATGCGCGCGCGATCGATCGTCGACACTGAATAAGGCGCATCGAACTTGCGCTGGCGCGTCGAAGTGCCGGTGACGACGATGTCGGTTGCGGTCTGTGCATCGCCTGCCACTTCAGGTGTGCCGGCCTCTGCTGGCGCTGGTAGAGTCTGGGCGGCGGCGGCCAAGGGCAGGAAAGAGGCAGCTGCGAGCAGGTAGGCGATATGACGAGCAGGCATGATAT
The DNA here is from genome assembly GCF_035019905.1 of Sphingomonas sp. 10B4. Classification (NCBI taxonomy): domain Bacteria; kingdom Pseudomonadati; phylum Pseudomonadota; class Alphaproteobacteria; order Sphingomonadales; family Sphingomonadaceae; genus Sphingomonas; species Sphingomonas sp. 10B4. Next base: position 7,897 of record NZ_JASJVC010000091.1, read on the forward strand.
TCCCCATTGGTGCGGCCCCGCATCGATCAGCGACGCCGGGAGTGATCCTCCATCGGTGATTGCGGCCAGCTATGCCGTCATTCATACTACCGAATAGTATTCGCCTATTATCCTAATGTGACGAGAGAATGACACGCGACACCAGTATGGTCCCGCTCGGCCGGATCGATCAGCCCGGATGGTTCAGGCCGATCGGCGCGGGCGGCCGGGCGTTGCTCGACACGCTCCTGAAGGAAGGCGGTGCGACCCAGGCGTCGCTGCCGGGCAGGCTCGACCTTTCGCAGCCGAGTATCGCCCGTCTGGTAAACGGCTTCGTCGCGGAGGGTATCGTCACGTCTACGTCACGCGCGCCAACCGGGCGTGGCAATCCCAGCGTTTTGCTGCATCTGTCGGCAGACTTTGCCTATGGCATCGGCGCTAGTCTGGTCGGTGACGCCCTGTCAATGGCGTTGGTCGATCTTGCCGGGGCCGTTCGCGGCACCCGGCGCGTGGCGCTGGAAGATCGCAGTCGGGCCGCCATCGTTGCGCACATTCGCTGCGAACGCGACGATCTGGTCGCTGCGGCCGGGATCGATTCCACCCGGCTTGTTGGCGCAGGGGTCGGGTTCGGCGGGTTTTTGGTCGATGGTCCGCTTCGCTTCAATCCGCCGGCGGTACTGGCCGACTGGGTCGATGCGGATGTGCCCGCGATCATGGGCGATGCGTTCGGGCTACCCGTGCTATGCGATAATGACGCAACGACGGCGGCGATCGCCGAAAGCCTGCTCGGCGTCGGCCGCACCTCCCCGACCTTCGCCTTTTGCCATCTGACCAACGGTTTTGGCGGTGGCTTGATCGTCGATGGCCGGCCGATGCGCGGCGCGCTGGGCAATGCCGGCGATTTCGGCGGCGTGTGGTGGTTACTCGATCAGGGCTATCCCAATCTCGAGCGACTCCGTGTCCATCTGGCAAAGGGCGGCGACCCGTTCGCTTCGGTCGAGGCAATGCTCGAGGGAATTACGCGCGGAATGCCGGGGATCGAAGGCTGGCTGGCCGAGGCCGAGCGGCCGTTCGCTTCACTTGCCTTTTTGCTCGGTCATATGGTCTCCCCGGAGACGGTCGTGATCGGCGGCCGTCTGCCCGGCTGGCTCGCCGAGCGGCTGGCGGCGCGGATCACCTTGCCGGCGAGCCCGCCGCGCAACGATCAGCCGTTCCGCCTGCCCAAAATCGTGGCGCGGCAGGTAGATGGGGACGCCGCAGCCATCGGCGCGGCGCTCATGCCGTTGCAGGCGCTGTTCTTTGCCTGACGACCAGCGGCATGATCGCCAATGCTCCAACGCAGACCACCAGCGTGGCACTGAAGGCAGCGCGGGGGTCGGCGGCCTCATACCCCTCGATCAGCGGCGCAAGCATCAGCGAACCTAGTGCCATCGACAGATGGGTGGTCAGGATCACCGCACCCGCGACCAGCCCGTCGCGCCTGGGGCCGCTATGGGCGTCCGCCATCGCGATACGGGCGGCACCAGCCCAGAGATTGGCGCCGATCATGCTGAGCGCGGCACCATGCACGGCGGCCGCAACGATAGAGACATACGAAGTCGCGCCGACCAGTAAGATCCCGCTGATGGCCGCCGAGGCGATTGTCATGACCCAGACCAGGCGCTCGTTCCGGCCGGCGCTTATGCGACGCTGTACGACAGGGCCCGCGACTGCGCCGCAATAGAAGACGGCAAGCAACCAGCTTCCTATGTCCTGAACCGATGCATCTGTCGCCGGCGTGAAAATCAGCAGGCGGTTGACGGTCGGCAAGAGCGCTGCGGAGATCGCAAAAGCACATAGCAGCCGTGGCAAACCATTCGGCAGCGAACTCGCTCGCAGGCGTTCGACGGGATTCATGACGACGGGTGGAAACCTCACTCCGAAGAGGCCGACCGAACTGAGAACCAGGCTCCCCCCGATCATGCTCAAAGCGACCATCGCCCATGACGGCGAGCCAATCCGGAGCAGCAGCAGATGAAGAAGGATGGCAGCGATGCGGCTGCATCCACTCAGCGTTACGCGGAGGCGTGCATATCCGTTGGCATCCTCATCGTCGATCGCGAGCAACGATCCAAGCGCGCTTTGCGGAACGTCCTGCATCGCGAAAGCCAGTCTAAAAAGTACCGCAGTAGCGACGACGGCAGTCGGTTCGCGCAGCAGGAATTGCGCTGCGAGCGTGACCGCCGTCATCACGGCGCCAAGCAGTTGCAGCCGCAGGTAGGAGGAGGCAACGGTCCGCACGGAGGCCAGTCCGTATCCGACGACGATGTTCGCCAGTGCTCCGATCAGCAACAGAACCATCATCAACGCCGATGTGGCGGCCCCTGATAGGCCGACCACCGTGTGAAGATGCCAGGCCAGCAGCAGGTCCGTCATTGCCCATCCGAACGATCGAGCCAGATGAGCTGCCCCGAACCGCACTCGATTGACGTTGATGATCAAAAGCCATGGCACACCCATATTGAAGCGCGCTTTATGCTTTGTTCGTGAAGCCATCATGACGCTGCTTCAGTGTCTTTACCCATTGCTCGATTTTTGGTGAGAAGGACGCGCCCCGCGCAGGGTGACATTCACCGCTGACAGACAGTGCCAATCAGCGCTGATATCTACACCCAGCTTTTCCAAGGGTTTGCAGGTGTCAGAATCCCGTGCCAGAATGAAGGCATGGAAATTGGCTATGCTCGCGTGTCGCGAGGCGACTCCCAGGACATAGACCCACAGCTTCGCGCGCTCCGCGATGCCGGGTGTGATCCCATCTACCAGGAAGAGGCTTCGGGCGGCCGGGCTGACCGTCCCGAGCTAGCGCGCGCGATCGGCGCGTTGAAGGCCGGCGATGTGTTCGTGGTATGGAAGCTCGATCGGCTATCGCGTTCGCTTCGCGACCTGCTGTTCACCCTTGAGGGGCTTTGTTGCAAAACTGACGTTGGCGATTCACGTAGGGAATCGAGCGGGATAGATGGGCGTGATGCCCAAACCTGCCGCACCTGTGTATCGCACGACGAACTGGCCTGAGTATAATGCGGCGC
>NZ_JASJVC010000092.1:0-10730 GCF_035019905.1 Sphingomonas sp. 10B4
GTCCACATCCAAGCTCTGAATCATACTTCAGCGACAAGCGGAATCCCTCAAATCCGATTTTCCAAACAGCCTCTAAGCGGCACAATCATACATTCGGATGCACATCTCGGTCCGACCGAGCGAGCGTTCGATGATTGCGGGCGCGGTCCCGGCATCTCCGGGTTGCCGGCACCGCAACGCCGTCGGCTTCGCGGAGACCTCGCCAAACGCATCGGTCATCCGTGCGCGTAACCGAGTGAAGATCGGATACATTGCGTCCATGCCCCCCGGATCGAGGAGCGCGAGCGACCATACCCCCGGGCACCCTGCTCGGCAGCGACCCGAGATCGCGCGCGGTACGATGACGCGGTACGCCAGGCCGCTAAGCAGCGACCGCCCGCGCTTCCAGTCCGATCGAATCCGTGATCGTGATCGCGCGTCCGCCGGGAAGCCGAATAATCCCGGCCGCCTTCAAATGGGTCATCTGCCGGCTCACCGTTTGGATGGTGAGCCCCAGGACGTCGGCGATCTGTCCGCGCGACAAAGGCAAGTCGAACGTCACCGGGGCGTCGTAGGTCGCCCTGCATCCGCTCGACGCTGTGCGTGAGGTCATGTCGATCAGAAACCCTGCGACCTTTTCAGCCGCCGATGTCCGGGCCAGCGTCCACATCTGCCGACGGGCAACGTTCAAGGCTGCCAATGTGCGCTGAAGCAACAAGCGCTCCATCCCAGCCTGATCGGTCAGCAGCCGCTCGAATGCTCTGCGCGAGTACACACATAACTCGGCATCCGTCATCGCCGTGATCGTGAATTCAGCGCGCCCTGGATAGGGCTGCCCGACGAAATCGGCTGGGTACAGCAGCCCGACGATCTGCTCACGACCCTGCGTGGTGCAGGCGACGAGCTTGAGCACGCCGGACAGCAAATTGCCGCAGATAGTGCTTTCGTCACCGGCCCAGATCACCGTTTCGCCACGAGAAACGTTCTTATACCGCCCGATCGTATCCAATGCCGCGCGTTCGCTGCGCATCACGCTCGCGCGCACCCTCGAGTCGGGTGCCGTATCATCGGCGCAGATATCCATGCTGAGCATAGGAAGTTTCATACGCCCACGAGATGATAAACCTGCATCAATTCGGCATACCTAGGTATATGCCGAAGGCGTCAGGCAGGTAGGCCGCGTCGCGAACGAGGCACCCTCGCGCGGGTGGTGTCCGCGCTCAGTGCGCCGGGATCACCAGGCCGCCAGGCATCGGCATCGGCATCATGTTGGCATTGAGGTGATACATCACCCAGATCGACCCGGCGATCGTCAACACGACGATCACCGTGGTGAACAGGAAAGCGAGCAACGTCCAGCCGCCTTCGGATCGCGTGTCGAGATGCAGGAAGCAGAGCACGTGAACGATGATCTGGGCAAAGCCCATGGCGAAGATCAGCGCCGCTGTCGTCTGCGCATCGTGCAGCACTCCGGACATCACCAGCCAGAACGGCAACGCCGTCAGGATGATCGCGAGGATCGTGCCGATGCGGTAGCCACGCTGGCTGTGGCCGGAGGTGGCGCCATGTGCGGTTTCTGGCGCGATCGAAGGCTGGCTCACCGGAGGACTCCAAACAGATAGACGAAGGTGAAGACACCGATCCAGATGATGTCGAGGAAGTGCCAGAACATCGACAGGCAGATCAGCCGGCGCTTCATCGGCTGGCTGAGGCCGTGCTGCCCGAGCTGAACGAGCATGACGCCGATCCACAGCAGCCCGACCGTGACGTGCGCGCCGTGCGTGCCGACGAGCGTGAAGAAGGCCGAGAGGAAGGCGCTGCGCTGTGGCCCTGCGCCTTCGGCGATCAGCGTCGAGAATTCGTACAGTTCGATGCCGATGAATCCAGCGCCGAGCAGGCCGGTCACCGCGAGCCAAAAGCGGGTCGCGCCGACCCGCCCGGCTTCGATATGCGGCATCGCCTGGCCGAAGGTGATTGATGACGCCAGCAGCAACGCGGTGTTGAGCGCGACGAGCGGCAGCTCGAAGATCTCGTGCGGCATTGGCCCGCCGGCATAACTCGTCCGGACCACGCCGAACATCGCGAACAGCGACGCGAAGATCAGCGCGTCGCTCATCAAGTAGATCCAGAAGCCGAGCACGGTGGCACCGTTGCCGCCGGAATCGTGATCGTCGTCTTCGGCCAGGTGCCAGCTCGGCGCGGCGTCGCTCGGGAGGCGCGTGTGGTCGGTCATGTCAGGCTCCCACGGCCGGCTGGTGGCGCTTGCTCTCGGTCAGCGCGACCTCGTCCGCCGGAATGAAATAGTCGCGCGCGAAGTTGAAGGTATGCGCGACCGCGACGACGATCAGCCCGGCGAAGCTCAATGCGGCGAGCCACCACATGTACCACACCATGCCGAAGCCGAGGCTGAGCGCGAGTCCGGCCAGGATGATTCCGGCGCCGGTGTTGCGCGGCATGTGGATCGGGCGATAGCCCCCGGCGGGCCGCTCGTAACCGCGGCTCTTCATGTCGTACCACGCATCGAGATCGTGGATCACCGGCGTGAAGGCGAAGTTGTACGCCGGCGGCGGCGAGGTGGTCGACCATTCGAGCGTGCGGCCGTCCCACGGGTCGCCGGTCAGATCGCGCAGCTGGTCGCGCTTCACGAAGCCCATCACGATGCTCATCACGAAGCCGAGGATGCCGACCAGGATGATGAGCGCGCCGATCGCGGCGACGATGAAATAGGGTTGGAGCGTGGGATCGTCGAAATGGTTCACGCGGCGCGTGGTGCCCATCAGTCCGACGACGTAGATCGGCGTCCAGGCGACCCAATAGCCGATCACCCAGCCCCAGAAGGCGACCTTGCCCCAGAACTCGTCGAGCTTGAAACCGAACGCCTTGGGGAACCAGTAGACCATTCCCGCGAACAGCCCGAACACCACGCCGCCGATGATCACGTTGTGGAAATGCGCGACCAGGAACAGCGAATTGTGCAGCACGAAATCGGCGGGCGGAATCGCTAGCAGCACGCCGGTCATCCCGCCGACCACGAAGGTCAGCATGAACGCCACCACCCACATCATCGGCAGTTCGAAGCGGATGTCGCCGCGGTACATGGTGAACAGCCAGTTGAAGATCTTGGCGCCGGTCGGGATGGCGATGACCATCGTGGCGATGCCGAAGAAGCTGTTGACGCTCGGTCCCGCACCCATGGTGAAGAAATGGTGCAGCCAGACGAGATACGACAGGATCGTGATCACCACGGTCGCATAGACCATCGACGTATAGCCGAAGAGCCGCTTGCCGGTGAAGGTCGAGGTGATTTCCGAATAGATGCCGAATGCGGGGAGGACGAGGACATAGACTTCCGGGTGCCCCCAGATCCACACCATGTTCCAATACATCATCGGCGAACCGCCGAGCTCGTTGGTGAAGAAATGCGTGCCGATATAGCGATCGAGCATGAGCAGGAAGAATGCGGCGGTCAGTGCGGGGAAGATGGCGATGGCGAGCACGTTCGAACACAACGCCGTCCAGCAGAACACCGGCATCTTCATCATCGTCATGCCGGGCGCGCGCATCTTGATGACGGTGGCGACCATGTTGATCGCCGACAGCGTCGTGCCGACACCGGCGATCTGCAGCGACCACAGATAATAATCGACCCCCGTTTCGGGGCTGTACGCCAGCCCGGCGAGCGGTGCGTAGGAGAGCCAGCCGGTGCTGGCGAACTCGCCGACGAACAGCGAAATCATCACGAGGACCGCCCCCGCCGCGGTCAGCCAGAAACTGAGATTATTGAGGAACGGAAAGGCCACGTCGCGCGCGCCGAGCTGCAGCGGCATGACGAAGTTGACCAGGCCGACCACCAGCGGGATCGCCACGAAGAAGATCATGATCGTACCGTGCGCGGTAAAGATCTGATCGTAATGATGCGCCTCGAGGAAACCCTGGTTGTCGCCGAAGGCAAGCGCCTGCTGTGCGCGCATCATCAGCGCATCCGAAAATCCGCGCAGCAGCATGATGATGCCGAGGATGACGTACATGATGCCGATCCGCTTGTGATCGACACTCGTGAACCATTCGTTCCACAGATAGCCCCACAGCCGGAAGTACGTCAGCGCGCCGACAAGCGCGAGGCCGAGCGCCGCGACGACGATGAACGTCCCCAGCAGGATCGGTTCGTGCAGCGGAAACGATTCCCAGGTCAGCCGCCCGAAGATCGATTTGAGAAGATGATCGCTCATGAAAGTCCCGATGCTTGGGGATCAGACCGCGCGGTGCGAAGCGCACCGGGGGCGAGGAAAGGCTGCGTGGCCGACAGATCGCGATTGCGCAGATCGCCTTGCTTGCGCTCGCCGGGTGCGCCGGGTTTGGCCGGCTTGGTGACGTTGGGCCCCGTGCCCTTGTCCTCGGGGGCCTTGAAGAGCGCCGGAGTCGGCGTGGTGCCATGCAGCGGCGCGGCGCTGCGACCCGCAACATCGCCCCGACTGCGCGCCATGTCGCGGCGCATCACGTCGATCGTGCATGGCGCACCCGGGGCGACGCAGCGATTGACCACGCGGTCGAACAAGCCCGGCATGACCGACCCGAAATACAGCGCCGGCACCTTGATGCTGGGTTGCTCCAGCGCGCCATAATTGGCCGCGGCAAGCGTGCCCTTGTTGGCCTTCACCCGGGCGACCCAGCGCGCGAAATCCGCCGGTGCCATGCCGCGCAGCTTGAAGCGCATCTCGGTGTGACCGCGACCGGTATAATTGCCCGAATAGCCCCAGCTGTCGCCGGGCTGGTTGAGCACCGCGTTGAGCACGGACTGCATGCCCGGCATCGCGTAGATCATTCCTGCCATCGTCGGCGCGTAGAAGGTGCTGAACTGGCTCGTCGACGTGATCGAGAAGTGTACCGGCACGTCCACCGGCAGCGCCAGTTCGTTGACGGTGGCGATGCCCTGTTCGGGATAAATGAACAGCCATTTCCAGTCGAGCGCGACGACCTGCACCTCGAGCGGCTTGGTGTTGGGCGCGATCGGCCGGCCCGCCGACAGCCGCTCGAGCGGGCGGAATGGATCGAGCAGATGCGTGCTCGTCCATGTCACGACACTGAGCGCGATGATGATCAGCAACGGGCACGCCCAGATCACGAGCTCGAGCGTGGTCGAATGGTCGAAATTGGGATCGTAGATCTTGTTGGGATTGCCGCGCCGGTACCGCCAGGCAAACAGCACCGTCAGCACCATCACCGGCACGATGATCATCAACATGATCCCGGTCGCGAACAGGATGAGATTGCGCTGTTGCAGGGCAATATCACCGGTCGGGTTCAACACCACCATGTTGCAACCGCTCAGCAATGCCGGAATCCCCAGGAGGGGAAGGCGCAACGCCGTGCGGATGCGATGTGATGATGTGCTGCCCATGCCCGACGCGTAGCCGCTGATCGACTGCCGAACTTTGTCCGCGATCAAAGTTTTGCGGTTTGTGAATCGCTATGGCGGGAGTGTCGGCATCGCTGATCGATCACGGCGGCCGCCGCAGTCGCTGCCACACACGACTGAGCAGATAGGACGGAATGCGATGGTAGGGACGGCACTCGACGCGGAGAACTCGACCCCCTTGGAGCGCGATGCGCAGCTGATCAACGCGCGCGACCATCAGGTCCGACCGGGCGACATCGCCGTCGGGGTGATCATCGGACGGTCGTCGGAATTCTTCGACTTCTTTGTCTTTGCGATCGCGTCGGTGCTGGTCTTTCCGTCGGTCATCTTCCCGTACGTCGATGCCTTGACGGGCACGCTCTATTCGTTCGCACTCTTCGCGCTTGCCTTCATCGCACGGCCGATCGGCGCACTGGCCTTCATCTGGATCGACCGCAAGCACGGCCGCGGCGTCAAACTGACCGCCGCGATGTTCCTGCTCGGCGGATCGACCGCGGCGATCGCCTTCGTCCCCAGCCACGCGCAGGCCGGCGCCTGGGCGGTCATCCTGCTGGCGCTGTTCCGCATCGGGCAGGGCTTCGCGCTCGGCGGCACCTGGGACGGCCTTCCGGCACTGCTGTCGCTCAACGCGCCCGCCGGGCGCCGCGGCTGGTTTGCGATGATCCCGCAGCTCGGCGCCCCCGTCGGCTTGTTCGTGGCCGCCGCGGTCTTCGCGTATCTGCTCAGCGCGCTCAGCACCGCTGATTTCCTCGATTGGGGCTGGCGCTTTCCCTTCTTCGTCGCCTTTGTCATCAACGTGGTGGCGTTATTCGCACGACTGCGGCTGATCTCGACACCAGGGTTCAAGCAACTGTTCGAAAGCCGCGAGCTGCAGCCATCGTCGCTTTCCGCGCTGGTTCGCGAAGAAGGGGGTACGGTCGTGCTCGGGGCGTTCGCGCCGCTGGCGAGCTTCGCGCTGTTCCACCTCGTCACCGTATTCCCCTTGTCGTGGTTCGTGCTCACCTCGGGGGAGCCGCCGGTTCGCTTCCTGGTGATCGAGCTGGTCGGTGCGCTCGTCTGCCTCGTCGCGGTAACGCTGTCCGGCGTCATCGCCGACCGGGTCGGCCGCCGCACCTTGCTCGGCGTCTCCGCCGCGCTGATCGCCGCTTACAGCGGCTTTGCCCCGCAACTGCTCGGCCGCGGGGCGGCGGGCGAATGGACGTACATGATGCTGGGCTTCGTCCTGCTCGGCCTGTCGTTCGGCCAGTCGTCGGGGGCGGTCAACGGCAACTTCTCGCCCCGGCACCGCTATACGGGCGCGGGCACGACCGCGACCGCATCCTGGTTCATCGGCGCCGCCTTCGCACCGCTTGCGGCGCTATGGCTGGCGAGCACGTTCGGATTGATGTCGGTTGGCGCCTATTTGTTGTCCGGGGCGCTCTGCACGCTTGCGGCGCTTGCGCTGAACCGCGATTGGGCACGCAAGCATCCCCGCCAGATGGCGCAGTAAGGTGCGCTCGCGGGATACGCCCTGCGCGGCCTCGCCAGTCCGCTCGGCCTGCTGGGCGCGATTGCCCAGCGCCGGGAGATCGAAGTCCCCAATCCAGTGCAGGGATAAAGCCGGGCGGGAACCTTCGACGGGCTCCAGCGCCCGACGTCAGACCCGTTCGACGTGGAGCAGGAACCCCGCTTGTGGCTTCAAGCGCGGCGGTTGCAGGCCAATCGCGATCAGCGACTGGCCCGACACGATCAAACCGTCGCGCAAGGCGGCGAACAGCGGCGACCCGACGACGGGCTCAACCGGCCAAACGCAGCGCACGCGATAGTCTGCGGTGCGATCGAGCCCCGCCAGCCGGAGCGGATCGGCAAGATAGCCGCGCTGTTCGCGCAGCTGGGTGTAACTGAACACCGCCTCGCCACGGTCGGCGGCGACGATCCCGAAAGCGATCTCGCCCTCCCCGCGATCAAGCCGGACGAGATCGCCCGAATGGATCAGCGCGCGGTGCCGCTTGTGGAGCGCGATCCCGGCCGCGAGTTCGGCGCCCTCGCTCTCGCTCAACGCGCCGAGATCGGCCTCGACACCGAAATGCCCGAACAGCGCCGTCGCCACGCGCGTTGCCATTGAAACGCGCCGCCCGGTGATGTGGCAATCGGTCGGGCCAACATGCGCGCCCATCACTTCGGCCGGCAGGAAGGTCGACAGCCCCCGCTGGATCGCCAGGCGATCGAGCGCATCGTTGGTGTCCGACGTCCACACCCGGTCGGTCAGGTCGAGAATGCCCAAATCGGCGCGCCCGCCCCCACTCGAACAGCTTTCGATCTCGACTGCAGGATGTGCCGCACGAAGACGCGCCAGCAGGTCGTACAGCCCAAGGACATGGGCATGTGCTCCCGGTCGGCCATCGGCGTCGCCGGGGTGGCTGAGATCGCGATTCATGTCCCATTTGAGATACGCGATGGGATGGTCGCGCAACAGCGCGTCGATCGCGGCGAACAGATGGTCGCGCACCTCGGCGCGGCCGAAATCGAGCACGAGCTGGTGGCGAAAGCCGAGCTGCGGTGCCGGCGGGGTCGCCAGCACCCATTCGGGATGCGCGCGGAACAAGTCGCTGTCGGGATTGACCATCTCGGGCTCGACCCACAGCCCGAACTCCATCCCGAGCGCGCGGACGCGGTCGATCAGCGGCCCGAGACCCTCGGGATAGACGCTGCGATCGACGGTCCAGTCGCCAAGCCCGGCGCGATCGTTGCGCCGCGCGGGAAACCAGCCATCGTCGAGCACGAAGCGCTCGACCCCGATTGCCGCGGCGCGCTCGGCGAGCGCGATGAGCTTGGCCGGATCATGGTCGAAATAGACCGCCTCCCAAGTGTTGTAATGCACCGGGCGTGGCTTCGCGCGCAGCCGCGCATGCTGCGGGCGCGCGCGGACATGCGCGTGGATCGCCTGGGAGAGGCCGCTGCGCCCTCGGTCCGACCAGGCGCAGACGAGTTCGGGGCTCGCATACGCAGCGCCAGGCGCGAGGCGGATCTCGCCGGGCAGCAGCAGTTCGCCGAGCTGGACATAGGCGCGGTCGTCGGACAGCGTCTCGGCCCAGAGCCGGTGGTTGCCGCTCCATGCGAGGTGGAAGCCGAATACTTCGCCGAGTTGCTCGCCGCACGGCGCGACCTCGGCGAGAAGCGCCGGGAAGGCATCGTGGCTGGTGCGTCCGCGGCGGTTCTCGCGCGACACCGCGCCCATCGTGCGTGCGACGCGCTGCATCTGGAACTCGCCCGACCAGCGCCCATCGAACAGCACCCAGTCGGACACCGCCGCCGGCACCGGCAGCGCGGGGGCGTCGCACGCCTCGATCGCCAAGGGGGTGACACCATCGTTGGTAACCGTGGTGCGTGCGCGCAGCACGTCACCCGCCGCCGCAAGCCGCAGGGTATGGCGCAGCGTCATGCCATTGGCCGCGTCGCGCGAGACGATCTCGACGCTGTCCTCACCGCATTGGACGGCAACGATCTCCGTCCAGCTCGCCCAGCCCTGCCCGTCCCGGTGGCACGACAGCCCCGGTCGTCCCGGAAACCCCGTGCCGATCAAGGGCGTGAGCGACAATGGCGGCGTCTGTGCGGGCGAGCATGGCGCTTCCTCGCGCGCGCCGAGCAAAGCGAGCGTCGCCGGATCGGCGCTTTCGGCGAGCCGAGCGCCCCAGTGCAGCACCACCGGCGCCCCGCCCCGACAATCGATCACCAAGCTGGTCCGTGCTCCATCGAGCCGAACGAAGGCGGGCAGCGGTGCGGCAGCTGGCATTGGCGATGTCTCTCTAAAGCAGGGGTCAATTTTTCTGACAACGCTATCCGGAGCGATTGACCCGGTCAATTTATCCGATAAATATGCTCGTATACCCCGCCGGCTGCTTCTCGTCACGAGAACGGCGCGAGATGGGTGCACAAACACTGCTTCGTTGAAAGCGGCGGGAGGAGAGCGACGTGCTCGGGGTTTGCTATTATCCGGAACACTGGCCGCGCGACCAGTGGGCAGACGATGCGCGGCGCATGGCGGCGCTCGGCTTGCGCTACGTTCGCATCGGCGAATTCGCGTGGTCGCGGCTCGAGCCCGATCCCGGTCGATATGATTTCGACTGGTTCGATGCAGCGCTTGCGACGCTCGCCGCTGCCGGGCTGAAGGTCGTGATCGGCACGCCGACCGCGACCCCGCCGAAATGGCTGATCGACGCGCATCCCGAAATCTTGCCGGTCGACCCTGCAACCGGCCGCACGCGGGGCTTCGGCTCACGCCGGCACTATGACTTTTCGAGCGACGTCTATCGCGATGCCGCGGTCAAGATCGTCACCGCGCTCGCCGAACGCTATGGCGCGCATCCCGGCGTCGCTGGGTGGCAGACCGACAACGAACTGTGCTGCCACCACACCACGCTCAGCGCCTCGCCCGTCGCACGCGACGCGTTCCGGCTGTGGTGCCGCGACCGCTACGGCGATGTCGCTGCGCTGAACGCCGCATGGGGCAACGTCTTCTGGTCGATGGAATATCGCAGCTTCGACGAGATCGAGCTGCCGGTCGGCGCGGTGACCGAGACCAGCCCGGCGCATCGCCTCGCCTGGTATCGCTTCTCGTCGGACGAAGTCGTGCGTTTCCACGATGCGCAAGTCGAGGTGCTGCGGCGCCTGTCGCCCGGCCGGTTCGTCACGCACAATTTCATCCCGATGGACGAGACCGGGATCGACAATCACCGGCTCGCGCGCGATCTCGATTTCGCCTCGTATGACAATTACCCGCTCGGGCGGACCGACCTGCGCATGGCCGATGCGGCGCCGGCCGACTTCAAGCGCTTCATGCGCACCGGTCATCCCGATTACGGCGCGTTCTACTTCGACCAGACGCGCGGGCTCGCGCCGGGCGCGTTCTGGATCATGGAGCAGCAGCCCGGGCCGGTGAATTGGGCGACGCACAATCCTGCACCAGCGCCGGGCATGGTACGGCTGTGGACACTCGAGGCGTTCGCGCACGGTGCCGGCGTGGTGAGCTATTTCCGCTGGCGGCAGGCGCCGTTCGCGCAGGAGCAGATGCACGCCGGCCTGCTCCGCCCCGACAGCAGCGAAGCCGCCGCCTGGCCCGAGATCGAGGCGGTGGTGCGCGATCTCGCCTTGCTCGACCTCGATTCGACGCCAGCGACGCGCGCGCGCGTCGCGCTGGTGGTCGATGTCGAGGCGCAGTGGCTCGGCGAGATCGAGCAGCAGGGCCAGAGCTATGATTACACGAGCATCCTGCTGCAGCAGGGCTTTGTTGCAAAACTGACGTTGGGGATTCCCGTAGGGAATCGAGTGGGATAGATGGGCGTGATGCCCAAACCTG
>NZ_JASJVC010000093.1:0-10565 GCF_035019905.1 Sphingomonas sp. 10B4
CGGCGAGCGCTGCGGCGGCGGTCTGCCCCTGCGTCATCACGCCCGCGCGGATCGTCGCGATATCGGGCACGCGCGTCACCCGCACCCCGCCGAGCCGATCCGCCGCAATCGCGTTGAACGGGATATAGCCGAAGAACGGATCGGCGAGCGGCACCCCGTCGAGCAGCACCAGCGCGCGGCTCGAGGCGTTGCCGCCGAGCGCGCGCAGCGTGACGCCTTGTGCTGAGGGATTGGCCGAGCGGCTGTCCGCGCGGCGGAATTGCTGGAAGCCGGCGACATCGAGCAGCACGTCCTCGACCCGGCCCGACGCATCCCCCGTCAGCCTCTCGCGCGAGATCGTCACCGAGCCATAAGCGGGCACCCCGGGCGGGACGGGCAAGGGCTGGCCCAGCACCACGATGTCGGGGCCGTCGCTTGGCGGTGGCGGCGCAGCCTGCTGCGCAAGCGCGGGGAGGGGCGCTGCAAGGGCGAGCAGCGGGAGGAGCGATACGCGATACATCGGTAGGCCAGACCTGATCGGAAGGAGATCGGCGCCGCCGCGCGTCATCCCGTCGGGACGACGCCCGGCATCGCCTGGAGCAACGACCAGCCCTCTGGCAGATAATCGAGCGACATGTAGAAATAAAACGCACACGACCCGTCGCCGCGATAGCTCGCGCCTTTCAGTATCCCGAGCGCGGTGGTGCCGCTGAACACCGGCGATCCGCTGTCGCCGCCCTTGCACGTCGGGCCCGACACCGTCACCCAGGTCGGCAGGCACGGCCCGCCGCACAGATCCCCCGCGGGCGCGAAATCGGTGAGCTGGACGAGCGCGCAGCTATAGCCGGTGCGCTCGCCACGATGGCACACGAAATCGCCCGCGCGCGTGCTCGCGCGGCCGCGGCTGCCCGTCACCGGGCGCAGCCGCGTCCGCGCGGCATCGGCATAGAAGGTCGGCGGTAACGGCCCGAGCGCCGCGTTGATCTGGACGTCGCGATAGCCCCAGCCCCATTGCCCGACAAAGCTCAGCGGCTCGATGCCCCCACGCGCACCGCGATAGTCGAGATGGTCGACGCAGTGCGCCGCCGTCGTCACCGCGCTGCGCACGCCGTCGGTGATGTTGAAGCCGGTGGTGCAGACATAGCGCCGCTTGTCGTCGGGGTTGAGCCCCTCGACTCGCGCGCCGCCCTCGGGCGAGAGGTTGACGTCCTTCTGGTTGAGCGCGCGGACCTTGACCGGCACGCCAGCGATCGCGCCGAGCCGCTGCTCGAGGCTGGCGGCGCCCTCGGCGGCGTCGCTGCTGCCGATCGTCACGACGAGCACGCCGGTATGCGGATCGAGCCCCATGCCGGGCGGGGTGCGCAAAGCGGAGCGGATCGCCGCCTGGTGGTTGGTCATCGCCCAGATCACCCGCTCGCGCGTCACTGCGGCGCCGGGGCGGAACACGATCGGCACCGTGATCCCGCCCGCGCTGACCTGCTCGGGCGCGACGGGGGCGGTGCCGGTGAGATTGACGACGATGCGATAGGCCGGCCGATGCTCGATCGCGATCCCGGCAAGCCGGTCGCGATACCGCTCGGCGATCGCATCGGTGACGGGAACGCTCGCATCCTGCACTGCCAGCCGTGCGATCGCCTCGCGTAAGGTGACCGCGAAGAGCTTGGCATATTCGGCGGCATCTTCCGCGCGGGCGGTGGCTGAGGTCTCGACGATCGGCAGCGCGACGAGCGGGGGCGGGGTGGTCTTGGTGTCGATCAGCGGGAATGCTGTCGCCGTGATAGCGGGAGGCTGCGCGATCTGCGTCGGGATGATCGGCGCGGCCGACTGCGCCCAGGCGCTGGCCGGGATGAGGAGAACGGCGATGGCGAGGGGGAAAATGCGCACCCTTGTATGATAGCGGATTGCCCGCGCGGCGGGAACGGGAAAGCGCTCGCGTGACGAGCGGGATGGCTGACGCGAGCCTGCCCGGATGACGAAACCGGACCCGCCGTTCGATCGCCATTTCTCGATTGCTTTGCCGTAGATGCAGGCGGATACTATCGCGAACACAAGCGGCTCTTGTACGCATTTCTCCATCACTGTCCGACAGGGAGTAGCTACGATGATCAAACTGCTGATACCTGGCGTGGCGGCGACGACCGCCGTATCCGCCAGCGCGCAAACGACTGTTCTCGACGGCGGAATGGGTGCCCCGAACTACAGCACCTATCGAACGTCGATCGAAAGCCTGAACGCCGCGCCGTCTTCCGAAACCCCGACGATGCGCGCTGCAAAGCTGGCGCGCGCCAACGCGCTCAAGGCCGAGGCCGAGACGTTGTTGCGCCAGGATGGCGGGACATTCACCCCCCAGCACATCGCGTATATCCGCGGCAAAGCCTGCGACATTCTCGGCCATTCGCGCGTCGAGATGGGAAGCCTGGTCCCGCGGCGCCGCTGCGTCTGATCGGCCGTCCCAGGCCGACCGCGGATCGCGTGGGGGGGCGGGCGAACACCTGGCGCCCCGCGCAGGAGGCTAGGGGCGAACACATCGCGGCTTCAACACCGCGACCGTCGCCCGCCGCGCGACATCATTTCAATTTTGCGGGCGTAATGCTGCTGCCCTGCACCACCCAGACCTGCTTGTCGGACGTGGCGACGATCACCGGCATCCTGAGGCTGTACGATGCAAAGACATGGATCTCGGTGGGTACGGGGTCGAGCAGGTGCGTAACCGTGACGCCGACCGGTTTGGCGCCGGCCGGAAGCTTCGGGATCGGCACGTTGAGACAGCTCACCGTATACGGGCGCGACGCAACCACGCTGCCGTCGGACGCCACGACGACGCGGTAATTCCCGCCCATCGGATAGGTCGTCGCATCGGGCATCGCGGACAACAGGTACACCGCGATCGGACCGCCGTTGCGCGACGGCAGGACGACGGTGTTGAACGGGAAAGCGGTGCAGGGCTTGTAGCCGCGCTCAACCGCCCGTGCCGCCGCCACGGTGCGAGCGCGCGCGAGGATCGCCTGATCTGCGCTCAACGCGACGGGGGTGGCGAGCAGTTCCTTGCGGACGACCTGACCGGCGCGCACATCGGCGACGAAGAACGCCCGCGCCGCGTCGCCCGCGCCGCGATAATAGGTGACTCGCAAGGTCTGCGGATCGGCCAGCTCGACGACATAGCCGCCGACTCCGGTGAGCTGGTCCTTAGGGACGGTCGCGGTCACCGCATCCGTGCTCGTCCAGGCCGCCCGGTCGAAAAGGTAAAGCAGACGGCCGATGCTGGCGGATTGGGCAACCCGCTGTTCGGCGGACGCGAGCGGTGGAGCGGCGCCGGGCAATGCCGGCGCGGCAGGCGGAGCGTCCGACGCCTGAACGCCGGCCGCGGCCAAGAATGCAGCGAAAATCAGTGACATCGTCTTCCCCCGATGGCCGGAGGCTGGACGAAGCCACGCGCGTTGGCAATGCCACTGCGGGCTAATATTTTGGGATCGCGGGCTGCGTCCGCCCGATCCGACAGGGCCGCTGTCCTACAACCCCGCGCCTGTGGTATACCTCTCCCGGCTCTTTGAAATCGCCGGCCCGCACGGTCGGCATTGGCACCAGAATGGAAATGATCGCGCTCGAAGATCGCGCGTCTTGGGGTCAATCGAGTCAACTAACTCGCTTCGTCGCAAAAGCGCCCGCCATCGCACGGCGGGCGCTCCCGATCAGCCAGCCCAAGCCTCGAACGGCAGGTCGAGCGCATCCGCCACCGCCTGGTGCCGGATCTTGCCCGCCGAGACGTTGAGCCCGTTGGCCAGATGCGCATCGGCCTGCATCGCGCCCTCGGCGCCGAGCGTCGCGAGCTTGAGCACGAACGGCAGCGTCGCATTGTTGAGCGCGAACGCCGAGGTCCGCGCGACCGCGCCGGGCATGTTGGCGACGCAATAGTGGATCACGCCGTCGACCTCGAACACCGGGTCCTCGTGCGTCGTCGCATGGCTCGTCTCGAAGCAACCGCCTTGGTCGATCGCGATGTCGACCAACACCGAGCCGCGCTTCATCGTCTTGAGCATGTCGCGCGTGACGAGCTTGGGCGCCGCCGCACCGGGAACGAGCACCGCGCCGATCACAAGATGCGCGCTCTTCACCGCCGCCGCGATCGCCGCGCGCGAGGCATAGGCGGTCTTGATCTGACTGCCGAAGAACATGTCGAGCTCGGCGAGCCGTGCATTCGAAATGTCGTAGATCGTCACGTCGGCGCGCATGCCGACCGCCATCTGCGCGGCGTTGACGCCCGAGACGCCGCCGCCGAGGATCGCGACCTTGGCCGGCGCCACGCCCGGCACGCCGCCGAGCAGGATGCCGCGGCCGCCTTGCTCCTTCTCGAGATAGTGCGCGCCGACCTGGATCGACATGCGCCCGGCGACTTCGGACATCGGCTTGAGCAGCGGCAGCGAGCGGTCGGGCGCGGTGACGGTCTCGTACGCGATGCAGGTCGCGCCCGACTTCATCAGGCCTTCTGCCTGCGGCTTGTCGGCGGCGAGGTGGAGGTAGGTGAAGAGCAAATGGCGCGGTTCGAGCAGCGCGATCTCGCTCGCCTGCGGCTCCTTGACCTTCACGATCATGTCGCTCTGCGCGAACACGCTCGCGGCGTCGGGCAGGATCGTCGCACCGGCGGCGACATAATCCTGGTCCTCGAAGTCGATGCCGAGGCCCGCGCCGGTCTCGACCGCAACGCTGTGCCCCGCGGCAACGAGGTCGGAGACCGAGGGAGGGGTCAGGCCGACACGATATTCGTGATTCTTGATTTCCTTGGGAACGCCGATGCGCATCGCAAACTCTCCTATTGAGTGCGGCCCTTGTACAGCAGCGCGCGCGGGAAGTGCGTGCAAACTCGCCCGCAAGGCGGGGCAGATCGGGATTGTATTGCAAAGCGTGCCGCGCCCGCGCAACAGCGTCCCGCATGGATACGATCGACAGCAAGATCATCGCACAGCTCGGGCAAGAGTCGGGGCTAACGAGCGAGGCGCTCGGCGAGCGCGTCGGCCTTTCGCCCTCGGCCGCGCATCGTCGCGTCAAGACGCTCGAGCAGCAGGGGATGATCCTCGGCTACCGCGCCCGCCTGTCGCGCGCCGCACGCGGCAATCCCTCGACGGTGTTCGTTTCGGTGACGCTGACCGACCAGCGCCAGGCGACGATGCAGCAGTTCGAGCAAGCGCTCGCGCGGACGCTGCAAGTCAGCGAAGCGCATTTGATGAGCGGCGAATCGGATTATCTGCTCAAGGTGCTGGTGCGCGAGGATGACAGCTACGAGCGGATCCACCGCGAAGTCCTGTCGGCACTTCCCGGCGTCCACCGCCTCGTCACGCAATTCACGATCCGCACGCTCGCGACCGAGGATTGAACGTGTCTGAACATGCGCTGTACATGGCGTTGCGGGGGGCATTGCCGCGTGCTATTGCGCCGCACCATCGGGACCGAGGCTTAGCCGTCATCCATGACCTATCTGCATGAAATCCGGGCAAGAACACCCTTAGCGTGACGACCACTCAGGCAAGTGCGGGCGGCCTGCCCGCCAATCGCGATTCGACGCCCGATACGATCGGCGAAGACGCCCCGCATCACGGCAAGGACGGTCTCGCTAAGCTCGCTTTGGGCGCGATCGGCATCGTCTTCGGCGACATCGGCACGAGCCCGATCTACGCCTTTCGCGAGACCTTCGCCGGGCATCACAAGCTCGCGCTCGATCCGGTCCACATCATGGGCGTCGTCAGCCTGATGTTCTGGTCGATGATGATCGTCGTCAGCCTGAAATACGTCACGATCATCATGCGCGCCGACAATAAGGGCGAGGGCGGCAGCCTGGCGCTGCTCGCGCTCGTCAACGGGCGTACCAAGAACAAGCGCTGGTCGCGCGGGATCATCCTGCTCGGCGTGTTCGCGACCGCGCTGTTCTATGGCGATTCGATGATCACCCCGGCGGTGTCGGTGCTGTCGGCGGTCGAGGGGCTCGCGGTCGTCTCGCCCGGGCTCGGCAATCTCGTCATGCCGATCGCGATGACCATCATCATCGCCCTGTTCTGGATCCAGCGCAGCGGGACCGCGCGCGTCGGGCTGTTCTTCGGCCCGATCATGCTCGTCTATTTCGCGGTGATCGCGACGCTCGGCGTGCTCAGCATCGTCAAGACGCCCGACATCCTCTGGGCGTTCTCGCCGCACTATGCCGTCGAGTTCTTCGCGCTCGATCCGCTCCGCGCGTTCCTCGCGCTCGGGTCGGTCGTGCTCGCGGTGACCGGCGCCGAGGCGCTGTACGCCGACATGGGACATTTCGGTCGCAACCCGATCCGCGTGTCGTGGCTCTTCGTCGTGCTGCCCGCGCTGATGATGAATTACATGGGGCAGGGCGCATTGCTCTCGCGGATGGGCCAGCCCGCGCTCGAGAGCCCGTTCTACATGCTCGCCTCGGACAGCCTCCAGCTCCCGCTCGTCATCCTCGCGACGATGGCCGCAGTGATCGCATCGCAGGCGGTGATCTCGGGCGCCTTCTCTGTAACGCAGCAGGCGATCCAGCTGGGCTTCATGCCGCGGCTGCGGATCGAGCATACCAGCGCGGCGACGGTCGGGCAGATCTACATTCCGCTGGTCAACTGGCTGTTGCTGACGATGGTCCTGCTGCTGGTGATCTTCTTCCGCACCTCGTCCAACCTCACGTCGGCCTATGGCATCGCGGTGACGGGGGCGATGTTCATCGACACCTGCCTGCTTAGCGTCGTCCTGTTCCGGCTGTGGAACTGGCCGGTCTATTATGCGCTGCCGTTGCTCGCGGTGTTCTTCCTGGTCGACGGCGCCTATTTCTCGGCGAACCTGACCAAGGTGCCGGCGGGCGGCTGGTTCCCGCTGCTGGTCGGCTTGATCATCTTCACGATCCTGACAACCTGGTCGAAGGGGCGGCAGCTGATGATCGACCGGATGCGCGAGGGCGCGATGCCGATCAAGATCTTCATCCAGTCGGCCGCCACCTCGGCAACGCGCGTGCCGGGCACCGCGGTGTTCATGACCTCCTCGCCCGAGGGTGTACCGCACGCGCTGCTGCACAACCTCAAGCACAACAAGGTGCTCCACGAGCGGATCATCCTGCTGACGATCAAGATCGCCGACGTCCCCTATGTGTCCGAGGGGCATCGCTGCATGATCGAGGATCTGGGGGCCGGCTTCCACCGTATGGTGCTGCGCTACGGCTTCATCGAGGAGCCCGACGTGCCGGTGGCGCTCGCCAACGTGCATCGCTGCGGTGCCGATTTCCGCATGATCGACACAAGCTTCTTCCTGTCGCGCCAGACGCTGCTGCCGTCGTCGCGCCCGGGGATGATGCTGTGGCGCGAGAAGCTCTTCTCGTGGATGCTGCGCAACGCCGAAAGCGCGATGGAGTTCTTCCGCCTGCCGACCAACCGCGTGGTCGAACTCGGCAGCCAGCTCGAGATTTGAGCGAGGTCGTTCCCGCGTCGGGCCCTGCGCCGATCATCGTCACCGCGCTGTTCGGTGCGGGCGATGCGGCCTGGTTCGATGATTTGCGCGTCCGGCACTTTCCGCCCGAGCGCAACCAGCTCAAGGCGCATCTGACGATGTTCCACCACCTCGCGCCGAGCCTCGAGCGCGAGCTCAAGCAGCGGCTCGCGGCGGAGACCAGCCGCGTGCGTGCGCCCGAGGCGCGGATCGCGGGGCTTATGTCGCTCGGCCGCGGTGTCGCGTTCCGCATCGAATCGCCCGCGCTGGAGGATATCCGCGATCGGCTCGCCGATGCCTTTTCCGCGGTGCTGACGCCGCAGGACCGCGCGGGCTGGCGGCCGCATGTCACGGTGCAGAACAAGGTCGAGCCCGCCGTCGCCAAGGCGCTGCAGGCCGAGCTCGCGCGCGATTTCCAGCCCCGCACCGTTCGCCTCGCGGGGCTGGCGAGCTGGTGGTATCGCGGCGGCCCGTGGGAGCCGCTTTCGCGCCATATGTTCGCTTGAGACGAAACCGGCGCAAAGGTGGGTTGACCGCCCGGATGCGCCTACTTATAGCCCGCGCCTCGTACACAGCGGCACGCTCCGGTTTAGCCGGGGCCACGGCGAAGTAGCTCAGTTGGTTAGAGCACGGGAATCATAATCCTGGGGTCGGGGGTTCAAGTCCCTCCTTCGCTACCATCCCTTTTCATGTGTAGTCGTTAGCGCGGCATATAACGGTCGTCACCGCGGGCTCGTCGTGGGGTCTACTGGGGTGCGCGCGATGGCTCCGGCGGTGGGCCCCGGGACAAGCCCGGGGTGACAGTGGGTCCTAATGCACGGCTCGCCCGCACCGACGAACCGGGCGCGGGCGTCAGCGCATCTTCTCGAGCAGCGTGCGGCGATATTCGCCCTGACGCTCGAACATCCAGCCGGGATATTCCGCAGGCAAAGCGCTCGTCTCGCCGAGCTTGGCGAGATCGTCGGACGACAGTTCGACCTTAGTCGCGGCAAGATTGTCGGTCAGCTGGTCGGGCCGCTTGGCGCCGACGATCACGCTCGACACCGCCTTCTGGTGGAGCAGCCAGGCGAGCGCCACCTGCGCGACCGACACGCCGTGCGCCTCGGCGATCGGGCGCATCACGTCGATGATGGCATAACCGCGATCCTTGTCGATCGGCGGGAAGTCGAAGGTCGCGCGGCGGCCATCGGTCTTGCTCTCGTCGGCGCGGTCATATTTGCCCGACAGGAAGCCCCCCGCGAGCGGGCTCCAAACCATCAGCCCGACTTCCTCCGAGAGGAGCGCGGGCACGATCTCGCGTTCGAGGTCGCGGCTGGCGATGGTGTAATAGGCCTGGAGCGAGGCAAAGCGGTGCAGCCCGAGCCGTGCCGATTCGCCGAGCGCCTTGACGATCTGCCACGCCGCCCAATTCGAGATGCCGATATAGCGGACATGGCCATGCTGGACGAGCGTATCGAGCGCGCGCAGCGTCTCTTCGATCGGCGTGGCGGGGTCGAAGCCGTGGATCTGGTAAAGATCGATATGGTCGAGCTGGAGCCGCTTGAGGCTCGCCTTGCACGCGTCGATCAGGTGATAGCGCGATGCGCCGCGCGCATTCGGGCCAGCGCCCATCTCGCCGAACGCCTTTGTCGCGACGACGATCTCTTCGCGCTTGAGGCCGAGGTTGCGGATCGCCTGGCCGGTGATCTCTTCCGAGCGGCCGTTCGAATAGACGTTGGCGGTGTCGATGAAATTGATCCCGCCATCGATCGCGACGCGGACGAGCGCATCGGCGTCATCCTGGCCGAGCTGGCCGATCTTGCCCCACATGTCGCCGCCGCCGCCGAAAGTCATTGTGCCGAGGCACAGTTCCGAGACGAACAGGCCGGTGCGGCCAAGCTTATTGTAGCGCATGGAGTTTCCTTCCGAAGCCGCCCGCGGAGCGTGGGGCAGGCGGTCCTCGCATTAAAGCATGACGCGCCGAATGGCTCCAGTCGCCGGGTTGCCGGCGGCGGGTAGTACGCGGCCTAATCGCGCAAATCTGGAAACAGCGCTTCGATCTCTGCCTGCAAATCGCTCGACCCGGCGCGCAGCCCGAATTCGTCCAGCAGCGCGCGGACCAGGCGAATGCGAACGGGGCCGAGGCCCGGCATCGTCTCGAGCCCGGGCTGGTCGCGATCGGCGATTCGATCGGCGAGATCGCCGAGCGTGCGGTATCCGGCGCGGGTCAGGATCCCGCGCAGTCCAGCGGGCAAGGCGGACCGGCCGACCGGAAAGTCGCGCGGGGTCGCGCCCGGCATCGTCCGGTGCAAGCGCGTCTGCCCGGCCTTCTCGCGCTTGAGCGTGCGGCGGATGTGGCCGAGCTGGCTCGTCGTCAACGCCAGCCGACGCCCGATCACGCGATACGGCACGCCTTCGGCGCGGAGCGCACGCGCCGCGGCCAGATTGGCGCTGACCTGTTCGAGTTGGCTGAGCATAAGCGAGCGGCGTTCCTGCGGTAGCAGTGGAGATAGGGCGTGGGCCGGCGTTCCGACAAGCGGCGTGTCGTTTCCGCCCAGGCGCGCGGGCAGCGCGTGCACAGGTGTCTTTCGTGTCCGCGGCAAATGCGCTAGCCGCGACGCACTGCCGCTGCACGGTGCGCGGCGCAATCACGGAGCACGCTATGTTCAGCCACGTCATGGTCGGATCAAACGATCTCGAGGCCTCGCGCGCATTTTATGATGCGACGCTCGGTGCGCTCGGCGCCAAGCCCGCAGTCGAAAACAGCGGTCGGCTCGTCTATATGCACGCAGGCGGGCTGTTCATCGTCACCAAGCCGATCGACGGTGCGGAAGCCTGCCACGCCAATGGCGGGACGATCGGCTTTGCCGGTGCGTCGCCCGAGCAGGTCGATGCGTGGCACGCTGCCGGTGTCGCGGCAGGTGGCACGCCGATCGAGAACGATCCCGGCGTGCGCGAAGGCGGTTTCGGCAAGCTCTATCTGGCTTACCTGCGCGATCCTGCCGGGAACAAGTTGTGCAGCATGTATCGCATCCCTGCCTGATCTCGCACGGCGCGGTCTTGCGCGCTGTCTTCGACCTCCCATCTCATTGGCCGGCCCGCTGCTCCCCTAGAGCTGTCTCTTATACACATCTGACGCA
>NZ_JASJVC010000094.1:0-10611 GCF_035019905.1 Sphingomonas sp. 10B4
ACTATGCAGCCCTTGAGAACCTGGATATGGTTGCATGACTCAAACCAAATAGCCTCTAGGAAACCCGGGACGGTTCACTCCGCGACCTATCGGCCGCAGAGCGGCGTCTGTGGGGCGAGAAGACCGTCCGCCAACTCCGACGCGCGATCGGACCCCGCCATGCGGGGCCGATCGTCTTCCTCGCCGGCCGTCTCTACCGCGAGCCGCTGCTCGCCTTCGCCGGCGAGCGCGCTGCCGTTCCCATGCTCGGCATGGGCATCGGGCAGCAAAAGGCATGGCTTGCCGCTCAGATCGCCGACGCGCGCGAGCGAGCCTGGCGCGCAGCCCAACTGGATCTCTTCCCCACCTCGTAACGGAGGCTCTCATGCAAGCGCGATCGTCCCGGCTCCTCGCCGTGCCGGCCGCGCACGCGCGCGCCAGCAGCTCGAGCTATTCGTCGCGCCCGACGAGCCCCCGCCATCCTACGGCATGGCGGTCCCGCCGTGGTGCGGTCTTGCGGCCTGGCACCACGAACTCGATCGTCAAACGGCGATCATGCGACCGCGCACCTCGCTCTATCATCGGTTCGAGGCGACTGCGCGTCAGCTCACGCGCGAGCGCATACGGGGCTCGCGCGATGTCGCCGCGATCGCGCGCCTCGTCACGCGCCTGTCGGCCGCGCGCTATCCGACCGGCGGTCTTCATGGCCTCGAGCGCGTGTGGTCGCGCGGACCTTGGCACGCTGATCGTCGAAGCCACCAATCGCCAAACCCTACTTGGCCTTGGGCGCGACACGCCCAGGGCCAAGGGGCCGGCGCTCGCCCCTCGCCGTCTGCCCGGCGACCGGCTCGACCGTCTCATACAGTCGCAGCGCAATATCGACGTCGTGGACGCACTGCGCGCCGAGCGCGAGCGTCGCGCGCCCGCTGCTAGATTCATCGCACCAGGAGTAAAATCGACATGGACACACCCGTACGCCGTCCCGCCATCCGAGCCGTATCGTTCGACGACGTAGCAGCAGCTCTCGCTCGCCTGATCCCGATCGCGCTTCCCCCGACGCGCGCCGCCGAAACTGGCGCATCGCCCAAGGTAGCCGACTTCCTCCTCGCTTGGTGGAATGGCGGCGACAACGGCCACTTTCCCGTCCTCCACCTGTGCAATCTCGACGAGACGATCGCCGAGGACATGCTGACGATCTTGGCATACCTCGCGCAGAACCCTGTGATCTACGCCGACCAATGGGGCTACCGCGACACCATGGCCGAGATCTATTCGAGGTATCGCAACGAATAACGTCCCCCGCCCCTGCAGAGCGGGTCGCGCCTGATATTTGGGGCGCTGCCGCGCCCGCATCGGATCTGAGACGCGGAGTGGTTCCTTAGTGGCGAGGCGCGGGAGCCGGCCCCGGCCGTCCGCCCCGGTCGAAGGGAGCGCGTCATCGCGCAGCTTGTCGTCACGGCGCCCAGCTGGCGCCCGCGTTGAAGCCTCGATCGGCATCACGACAGCGCGCTCGATTCAGCAGTCCAGCGGCGCGGATCGCGTGGGACCGACCCATCGGCCTATCGACATCGGGCACGGCGCGCGCGCCGTAGGCAGGAAGGCGGTGCCTGGTCCTCGAAGGGTGGCGGGCATCCGCCATGAAGCCCCGCCCGCCCAGCACAAGGACGTGGCGACACGGCAATCGAAGCCGCCCCGGCAGAGAGATCAGGCGAGTTGGCAACGCCGGACGAGGATAGCGACAAGGGTGTCCTGCTCTTCGGATCCTTGGCGTTTGCGCGCCCGTGGGGGTTCATCCCCTCTCTTTCCTGAACGACCTAAGCCGGCCGTCCACCCCCTCCAACCCGCGATCATTCGGGCCGAGTTGCCGCTTACGCGGCTGCCCGCACCACCCCTTTGATCGGGGTTCCCCTACGCGCTTCGCGCTTCGGTGGAGAGGGCGTCCTGGCCGTCTTTGACGGTGTTCAGTCGAGGGGACGAACCCCCGGCGAAGCAAAAAAGGAACCTCGAAATGCAGAACCTCGTCATCCTCGCCGGCAACGTCGGCGCCACGCCCGAGACCCGCTCCACCCAGGGCGGCACCAAGATCACCCAGTTCAGCCTCGCCACCTCGCGCCCCAAGCGCGACAGCGAGGGCAAGATCATGAAGGACAGCGACAACCGCCGCATCGAGGACACCGAGTGGCACCGGATCACCTGCTTCAACGGCGTCGGCAAGACCGTCGCGCAGTATGTCGACAAGGGCCAGAAGGTCATGGTCCGGGGTCGCATCCACTATACCCGCTGGACCGACAACGAGAACATCGAGCGCTACGGCGTCGAGATCATCGCCGACGAAGTGACCTTCCTCAGCCGCGGTCGCCAGCAGCAGGGCAACACGCAGGATCAGAACGATCTTGATGACGATGTGCCCTTCTGACTCAGAGACGGGAGACAGCCCGGAGCTACGGCTCCGGGCCCTTCCTCGTGTTCACCGCTCGCCTCGCAGATGTCCGCTTTCGCGGACCCAGCTCGCTAAGCTACGCTGGTACAATGTCGAACGAGGACAAGGCCATGCGCAAGAACCGTTTAACCCCTCAGCCGGTCGCGGGCGCGTTAGGCGATCTCATCGGCCTCACAGATTACGACCCTACTGCGGAGGAACAACCGCTTCCCGAGGGGATTAGATTGTCCGACCTTTTGGAGGATCCCCGACCACAGCCGACTCATGTGAGCCATTTCGAGAATGGAATGCTCAAGGCGGTGCGCGAGCTGAACCAAAATCCGGAATTGCTGCGGGAAGTGTCGAAGCGCATTTCGTGAGATCCGGAAGAGAGTAATTCGGCGTCTCCCGGCTGCGCCGGGACCGTCGCTCTATTCCGCTTCGCTCCACCGAGCCCCTTCGGGTCTCGGCCCATTCGGGTAACGATCAACTGACGGGCGCGGAGCGCGCAGGAAATCTTCTTCCGAAAAGCGGCAACATCTTTCCGACCATACCAGCCAGGGGCGATCAGCACCCAAGCGGCTATCTCATCGAACAAGACGCAGAGCGGTCCAGCGGATCAAGCGAACGTCCACCTCCGGGCGAGGGTGCGTCACAGGCGGTCCACCGTTGAGCGCGAAGCTCCGGCCAACGAGCTTCACCCCGCTCTTTGAGGCGCAATCCTTGGGCCGGCTCGGGGCCTTATACGATCAACCCGCAAGGGGTCCGGGCGCTTCGCTACGGCTTTTTTCCGTGCCGGAAAAAAGTGATCGCGGCCCCTCCCCGTCCTGTCGGGCGCCTGTCGAGCGGGGATGAACCCCGCCGGCTTCAAGGAGCCTCGGACATGTTCAACGACATCTGGATCGCCCGCAAATCCGCTCTCAGCCTCGCCCGGAACCTCATGGTCGTCACCATGGTCATCGCCGTGGGCACTCAATACAGCGTCATCACCGCAGAAGATCACGATAGCTCGCTCACCGTGGTCCAAGAGTTCGACCCCTTCGCCTGACCAAGTGGGGGCCGAAAGGCCCCCGCGCCTTCGCAGGCGCAAAGACTTTAGGGGCCAGGACGGGCATCGAGCCCGTCCCAGCCCCGCGCTTCGCGCGCTGCGGCACTGTGGGAGGACTGCTCATTCGTGTCGTCCAAGTATGACATGGGTGCGGCGATCGCCTCAAGGATGCGCGGTTCCCCCAATTTGCTGCGCAAATCGGCTCCCCCACGCCCCGCTGGCGCGGCCGCTACGCGTTCCCTGACCCGATCGCCCGGAGCCCATGTCCCGGAACTCCCGCACAATTTCGTGCAAACAACGGGAGAAGCCTATGCAAGTCGATCTGTATCAAACACTCAAATCCATCAACGTAACCGACGATCAGGCAAAGCTGGTGGTAGCCAGCATCGAGGAGTATATCGACAACATGGTTGGAGACGCGACAAAGCCGCTTCAGGAAAAGATCGACGGCCTGCAAAGGTCGCTCGAGACGCACATGAAAACCCAGACATGGGTCATCAGCATCATCGGCTTTACCATCGTGGCCCTGACCGCGATCGGAACGCTGGTGTCGATCCTGCGGCACTGACATCAAGGGGGCTTCGGCCCCCTTTTTTTGCTCACCGCCAGTTTTTGACGATCAACTCCACGCTGTCCTGACGGGCGGCAGCTCCTCAAACACCTCGAGCAGCTTGGGATCGCGCAGCAGTGTCGTCCACTGACCACCATAGGTGCGCGTCGCGAGATAGAAGGTCGATCCGATGCACTCGACCATCCGGCAGCGCTCCAGCTTGTCGACCAGCGAGTAGCCGGGGCCGCGGCGCGCGACCACATCCTCCATTTCCACCCGCATAAGGGTCCCGCATTTGCAGCACCGCGAACGGACCAGCGCCTTCATCCGCAACAGGGCGCCGGCGTTCTCCATCCAGCGGGGCCAAAGGGCGACGACATTGGCAGCGGTTTCCATGGCGCACGATAATCCTCCCCGCGCGGGATCGTCCAGCGGCTTGGAAGCGGCCGGTCTCGGCTTCGCCGCTATCCCGGGGGTCTTCGGGCTCCTACGTCCTCGCCGAGGCGCTTTCCCGCGCAAGCCCGCAAGCGGGCTTCTCCACTCCGTTGCGACCCTGCGGGTGCGCGGGGCAGCTATGCCTCGGCGGTCCTGTCGCCTGTCGAAGGCCCCGATTGGCGGGGTCAGGACAAGGAGACCGACATGGCCGACCAGACCTCCACATCCGAACGCCCCGAGGGCGGGCCGAGCGAGATTGCGCGCCTCAACGATTGGCTGCGCGAACATCTGACCAGCCCGGGCCACAACCGAGTCGTCATGACAATCGGCATCTCCGCCCTGATCGGAGATACGAGCCTTTTCCGGGGCTTCCGCAAGCGTGCCGAGCTGCTGCGCAGCGTGCGCGACTATGACGGCTTTGATGGTGCGATCGATCCTCACGGCGAGCGCGACATGGGCCGGTTTGAGTTCGAAGGAACCGCCTGCTACTTCAAGATCGATTATTACAACCTCGACCTCTCCGCCGGTTCGCAGAACGCAGCCGATCCCTTCGTCACCACCCGCGTCCTGACGATCATGCGCGTCGGTGAGCGGTAGGGCGCAAAGACCCCGGTCCTTACAGGCCGGGGTCCCCTCGCCCCGTCACATAGGGATGCTCGGCTCTTACCAGGTCGATCGCCGCGTCGATCCAGTGGCGATCGTCATCCGTGCCGCTAACCTCGATCCGCCAATTAGACCGCGGGTGGAGGGCAAGCGAAAGCACCTGGACCGGGCCGAGAAGCATTTCCCATCGGCTAGTCCCGGTCTCGCTCGCGCCTGCGATCACCGTCACCAGCGTCGCCCGTAGCTCGGTCGGAGTAGGTACGCTCATCTGCCGTCAGTACGCCCCATTGTTTCAAAGGCTTTGTCGTCAACGCCATTCCATCGTGACGACCGGCCGGGGCCGGCGTCAAGGATGCGCGGTGCCCCCAATTTTGCCGCGGCCTCCGCTCCGCTGCGCTCCACTCTTGCCACGACAAAATCGGCACCCCCACGCCCCGCTTCGCGGCCGCTTTGCGGTCCCTGACCCCGACCCCGACCGATCGTCAGGCCGCACCCGTCTCAACGAACAGACGGAGGTTCACATGCACATTCAGACCGCACGCAGCCAGGCTTGGATCGCGGAGTTCGCAAGCATCCAGGCAGAAATCGCAGCACACGGGATGCCCGCACCGGCACCCCGGACCATTCGGAAGCGCGTGCGGAAGCTCAAGCCGCTCTGGGAAGAGTGAGCGGAGGACGGGGCGGCACCGGCCGCCCCGCTACCGTCATGTCTCACGCCGCCTGTTCATTCGGCCTGTGTAGATCTGTGACGAAACAGCGTGTATATTGTATCATCAGTTTACGCTGCCGGGACGGGGATGCCGATCTGGTTCTCGATAGCTGCGTAAAGATCTATCTCAGCGTCTGGTGCTCTGAGCGAAACGAGCAAAGAATAGCGCGCCGACCGCTCCCACCGTTGAAGGTTAGGCTTTTCCTTCCACCAACCACCAACGGGGAAGATGCCAATCGCGTCGCGGTCAGCGAGCGCCGCGGCGCTGCCGCGCCATACGTCGGAGTGAACCGAACCCCGATCGCGAACGGTGCCAAGTAGCCAGTCGTCACCGCCTGCGGCAGCCCCGACATTACCCTCTTCCTCGGATTGAGCTGCCCGGTTGATCCGTTGCCGGAATTGCTGAAGGTTTTCGAGCGACCGTTTCACGGCGAAGCGCAGCGAGTGTGAGGCGTAGCGATGCCGCCGCGTCCAGCCCCGCTCGCCAGGATTGGGCTCGACGAAATAGGATAGCGTCACGCGCAACTCGACATCCTGCTCGCCGAGCGCAAGCAGTTCGTCGCGCGGCCAGGGTAAGTGATGGAGGTGCATGTCACGCGTCTTGATCTGAGACTTCTCCCGCCGGAACGGCAGCAGCGCGTCCTCGATCATCAGCGTCGCGTCGTTCGATGCACTAAGAAGCGCGCGGCCGAGATCGGGCACGCCCCAACCATAGCGGCGCAACAACGCAGCCTTCTGAGTCTGCGATCCAGCGGCGTTGAACCAGGCACGCATCGCGGGTGTCCATTCGGCCGAATGGACCATCAGCGCGCGAACGGTCTCTGGCCAAAGTTCTGGTCGCTCTGCCATGATCCTTGCAGAAAAGTTGGCGGCCAGTGCACAGGCAGCGCTGGTGTCGCCAAAGCTATCAAACAGGCGCATCGTCGGACGGTAATGCGTGGTGATGAGCTGCAGGTCGTCAATTGCCTCGGCGGGATTGACGCCGTCATGCGCGAAGTTGCCGCCTTCAAAAACAACATCGGGACGGATTGGCCACTGCCGGTCCCAAATTGTAGAGGTGCGGCTCGCAGGCGACAGATCGCCGGCAGGCGCCACTGAGTCCCATCCCGCGAAGTCGGGATGATTGATCGTGATCTTATCGGTGTAGGCACCAACGACCAACGCGTTCCACGCCTGGCACGGGTTTTCAGCCTCGGCGAGGTCGTTCCCGTCAAGATACTCGGCCGGCACGATCGGGTCGCGGATGTTTCCCGCGGCCAGGATCATAAGCCGGCGACTGTCTCCGCCGCCATAGCAGAGCTTGTCGATCGCGGCCGACCACGACGAGGGACGCCCGCGTCCCAAACCAACGCTGCTCGTGACGGCCATGCAGAACACGCGTCGTCGTCGGGGTGCCTGCGTTTCGGCCCTGCCGATCCCGATCTCCGTGACGGCGCCATAGAGTTCGGGGTCGTTCTGCGCGTTAGGCGGTAGGACCTTCACTGTCTCGAGGCGGTGCGAGAGCTCGAGATGTTCCCCGGTGATAAGCGCGGCTTCGACATCGCCATGAAGGGCGACACCTGCCATCATGGTGCCGTGCCCATTCCAGAAGGCACTGTCGCCTACGCCCCAGGCGGGATCGTAGGCGTGCTGGTCCGCAGGTTCGAGGCCTGGAGCAATGAGCGGGTGCCCTTGGGTGGCACCACTGTCGAGGATGCAGACTGCTGGAGCAAGCGCCCCAGGGGCGGTCGAGCGGTTCACGAGATCGCCTGCCCATTCCGCTTGTTCAACAGGGCGCATGTCGAGGAAGAAGCTCGGCGTGTCCTTGGCCGCGCGTAACTCCGCGACAGCATCGCTGTGCAGCACCAGCCGGGCCATCGTCGCCGGCTCGGCCAACGCCAGAACGACATCGCGTTCTGGGAAGCTGACGAGATGCTGCTTCAGCGCGACGTTCAAGCGCTCTGCTACCGTTTGGAAAACTGGAAGTTTCCCATCGCGCAGCCAGACCTCCCACCAGGCCTGCCGCCCATCGGGCGGGTAGAGGGCATCATCATCCGTGAATAGCGAACGCACCGCCGAAAGCCGGACATCGTCGATGCGCGCAACGAGGTTTTGGTTTTTGGGGTTGCCGGTCTTCGTTTCCTCAGCCCGGTACTGCTCGACCTTGGTTGCGAAGTAATCCGCCTGAGCCTCTGGAACGAACACAGTCGCCCTGACCGTATCTTCGCCCTCGGCAGGTGGCTTGACCGCAACCAGCTCGATCTTCTTCAGGCGGTTCTCCAGCCCGTCGAGTGCGCTCTGGTGATCAGCGGGAACATCGAAGTCGAGATAGAAGCCTCGCTCGCCTTCTGCGACTGCCGGGTCGCGCGCATCCAGAAGCTGACGGGCGGTAGCGACAGCCGCGCCAAGCGCCTGCTCCAGATGAGCGGCATGCGCCGCGCGAGCGCGTGCCGGAGGCAAGCCGTTGATGACGGTGCGGGGCGACGTATAATATTCAGCGTCGCCACTGCCTTGCACATGAAAATGTGGACGGTCCCGCGGTGCTCTAGCCACAAAGATTACCGAACGAGCGCAGCGTCATGTCGCTCCCGAAGGGCAGTCAGTAGGGTCGGCGTCAGAACATCGTCTATATCGTCGAGAACGGCTACCTTAGCGGCTTCATCCGCTGCTCGCGCGATCTCGGCCTGGCTAAGCCCGGACGAGGCCTCCATTACCGGGGGCCATTCGACCGCGTCCCGGTCAAACGTGGCCAACCGGTTTTCTATGATGCCTCGCGCGATGGCCGGTGTGGGCAGGTCATAAGCGATCACATCGTCGAACCGGCGGTAAAGCGCCTTGTCGAGCAGCTCAGGATGGTTGGTCGCGGCGATTACGACGCTGGGACCGTCGTCATTCTCGAGGAACTGAAGGAAGGAGTTGAGTACGCGCCGGATCTCGCCGACATCGTTCGGGCCTGCCCGCTGCGAGCCGATTGCGTCAAACTCGTCGAAAAAGTAGACGCCGCGCTGGATGGCGATGGCGTCGAAGATCAGGCGGAGGCGTGTCGCTGTCTCACCCATCAGCTTGCCGATCAGCCCGTCATAGAGAACGGTGAAGAGAGGAAGCTTCAGCTCGCCGGCCAGCGCAGCCGCGCTCATGGTTTTTCCTGAGCCGGGAGGGCCGACCAAAAGCAGCTTGCGGCGGGGTTGAAGGCCGCGCGCGCGCAGCTTCTCCTGCTGGCGTTGTTCGGTCAGGACACGCGCCAGTCGATCCTTCAACGTATCCGGCAGGACCATGCTGGCTAAGCGCACATCGGAGTAGCGCGCAGCCAGCAAGCTCGACAGTTCACCCATAGGTTGGGCGATCGGAACAGGGCCCGCGCCAAGACGCGCGACGGTAGCACCCTTGCCTTTAGCCGCATCGATGACTTCGCGGAGTTCCTGGGCGAGCTTGCCGTGGCCCTGACGCGCTTCATGCGCAGCCAGCTGCGTGGCGACCGAGATGAAACGCGCGTCGTCCCCGGCAATATGGCTTTGCAGCAGAGCAACGATGTGGCGTGCGGTTGTCATGTTTCCCTGTTCGCCGCTGCTAGGACGCCTGGTCGAATCCTAACGTCATCGCCAGTGCCTGTAACGAGAATTCGTTAAAGGCGCTGCTGATTATCGGGTCGTCGATGGGCTCAGTAATAACCGACACGGCTCTAGCTGCCCTGCAGGCGTTCTGAACGAACATCAGCTTACAAAGCGCGTGATTAGAAACAGCGGGTCAACTCGCCGGCTGAACCGGGATCAGGGGCTGCTTCGGGTCGCCCCAATACCGCCGCTATCTAGCGACCGGAATCTCGGCGAGCCGCGTTGTCCACGCCGGGCTCTTCTGGCTCCGCTTCGTATCGAACGCGCGCGCGCCGAACCCTTGCGCTGCGATCCCAACGGTCCCGCGGCCGAACCGATCGTTGAGGCCATCCATAGCTGCCAGCAACCCGGGCGCACGCGGATCTTCTACGACGAAGAGGTCCCCCTGCCCCGCGCCCTGGGGCAGCAGCTCCTCAAGCAGGACGCCGCACTTCGTATATACGCCACCCGGTTGATACATCGCCTCCATCATCCTGCCGGCGAGGCCGGCGATGATGCGCGGATCGTTGCTAGGCGGTGACATGCGCGTCTGTCCTCTCGCCGATGGCGGATTTGGGCGATAGCGCGAGCCGTGCGCGAACACGATCAGCCGCGTCGCAACCAGGCCCTGGTGACGGATCTTCTCGGCCGCGCGCACCGCGCGCCGCACCATCGCCTCGCGAAGCTCGTCGAGGTCCGTCACCGGCGCGCCGAACTGGCGCGTTACCGCCGTCGCCTTGCTTGCCTCCGGCTCGGGCTTGAAGTCCTCGCACTCGATGCCGTTCAGTTCGCGCACTAGGCGCTCGAGAACGACCGTTCCGACATCACGGGCGGACGCTGGTGGCATCGCCACCAGATCGGCCGTCGTGCGGATTCCAAGCGGCTGCAACCTCGCCGCCAGCGCCGACCCGATCCCCCACACCTCTTTGACCGGCCACTCGGCAAACAGCCGCGCCCTCAACTCGGTGTCGTGGAGGTCCACGACACCATCCCAGATCTTCTCGGTCGCCTTCGCCAGGGCGTTCGCGACCTTCGACAATGCGCGCGTCGGGCCAAGCCCGATCCGCGTAGGAAGCCCGGTCTGGCGCAGGATCGCCGCGCGCAGCTTATGTGCGGCCGCCACATCCCCCAGGCCGTTGGGCAGGACAGGCAGACGGTAGAAACTCTCATCGATCGAGTAGATCTCGATCAGGTCACTATGCTCCGCGATCACGGCGTTGAAGGGCTTTGTTGCAAAACTGACGTTGGGGATTCACGTAGGGAATCGAGTGGGATAGATAGGCGTGATGCCCAAACCTG
>NZ_JASJVC010000095.1:0-10589 GCF_035019905.1 Sphingomonas sp. 10B4
GTCATCGATCCTGCAGATTACAGAATCATGGCTTGAGCGAGCGACGATTTTGCGGGTCGTCAAGCAGACGGAGTATAGATAACAAATATCTCAAATAAGGCGCCTAGCACGTCCGCTATTTAAGCACGACTGATCCACGCCGGAAGGAAAGTTGGGCAAGGAGCAACTATCGGGTTCGCGCAGTGCCCGACTGGCTATTTCGTTCCGCAGCGAGAGTTTGAACGCGTTCAGCGCGCTCGGCCATCTCTTCCCATCGTTCTGCCGATCGAAGTGCTCGAATGCGAACATTTGGTAGCGTGGCAATTTCGGCCGCTGCACGCTCGGCGTTTGCACGTTTTCGGTACGATTTTGCATCGTCGCTCATCTCAATCGTTTATCGCATTCGGCCTCCGCCCGCTAGCGCCGGCTGCCTTCGCGGCGCTGGTCGAACGGATGCAGAAGATCGGCGGCCTGGTCGCGCACGCGCTGACCCAACTGGCGCGCGCACCGGGATGTCTGCCTTGGCCGGCGCTGTTCCTTCTCGATGAGTTTGCAGCGTTGGGTCATCTGGAACCTGTCGAGCGAGCGATGTGGCTAATGGCGGGTTACGGAATCCAGCTTTGGCCGATCGTACAGGATATCCATCAGCTGCGCGCCCTCTACGGCCAGCGCGCCGGCACCTTCCTGTCCAACGCAGGGGTCCTGCAGGTGTTGGGCGTCAACGATCAATAGAGCGCGCAGCATGTCTCTTATCTGCTCGGCCAGGAGACGGTTCTGTTCGAGACCATGAGCCGCGCGCTCGATGCGGAAGCCACTGGGATATCGTTCGGCCAGCAGCATGTCGGTCGGCCGCTTCTTACCCCGACGAGCTCCGCACACTCAGCCCGGATCGCCAGCTCCTGTTCCTCGCGGGACAGCGCTCTGTCATCGCCGCCAAGCTGCGCTATCATGCCGATCGCGAAATCGCCGGGCGGTTCGATCTAGCGTGATCGATCAGATTTTAGCAGCATGTATAGGCGTATACATGCTGTAGCGAACCGGAATGCCCACGAAAAGTGAGTTTTGGGGTATCGCCTCACTTTTAGCTTCACGGGGCGGATAGGATTCATTGGCAGGGCCATCCGGAGACCGTTTTCGGAAAAAACATCTCTCCCCCCTTCCAGCCTGTTTTGAGGCTCCATTCCCCCCAAAAAACGCCCGCTGTACCCTCTTTGACGGGTACCTTCGATCGCAACAGCGAGCTGCCGGTCGAACTTGGCTTCCCGAAAAGCGATTTTGACGGTTGGTCTTGGTGATAGCGGTTGTGGTGTGGTGTCGGCTGACCCTCGGCATCGACGGCGAAGCCGGTGACCAATGGAGGCGTATCGGCCATAGGCCATTCCGCTTCTTCTTTTCGTCGCCTGCCTCCTTGCGATGATTTGGAGGTGAATGCACTAATGGACGCTGAGTTATCCACAGGCAGGGCCTACCCTAAAACTCACCGTTCGCGTTCAGATTCAAATATTCTTCTTAGATTCAAGATTCAGGGTCGCGAAACCCCTGGATTTCTCCGGAAAACGACCTCGAAAAGTGAGTGTTGGGGACGAGTCGCGTGAGCTTTGGGGTAGGCTAAGGTGAGCTTTGGGGTCGGTTAAAGTGAGCGTTGGGGCAGAGTCTGGTGAGCTTTGGGGTAGGTGGCCGTCCTAGCGCGATCGACGGTGAGCTTTGGGGTAGCCGTCTCTCTGCCCGATCGGCGAGCTAGAGGATTTGCCAAGCTCACAATTCACGCTAAGGTGAGCCGGTATTTTGCTCCTCCTCACCGGACCTGCTTTATGTCGTCCCAGCCCGCCGCTGTCGATCTGACCTTCCGCACATTGACGCAGAAGGGGCGTGGCAACCCGTTTGATCCCGCCAATTACGGCGAAATCGTCAAGCCCGGCGAGCTGGTTGATATTGTCGAGCTGAGTCCTCTCACCCTCGCCGATCGCCGCATCTACAATCTGCTGATCGCCAACGCTTGGGAACGCATCGGCGAACCCATCATCCACCGCATCCCGAAAACGGCCCTGAAAGGGACGCACCAGGGCAACGAGCGCGTGGAAAGCTCACTGCTGCGCCTGATGGGCACCATCGCGATCGTCACAATCCGTAAGGCCGGCAAAAGCTACAAGCGCCGCGTCCAGCTCCTCGGCCCCAGCGACGAAAGCCTCGAAAAGGACGGCTTCCTCCACTACCGGATTCCCGAGGAGCTGATCGAGATACTGCGGAATAGCGAGGTTTATGCCCGCCTCAAGACGCAGGTGATGTACTGCTTCGAATCGAAATACGCCCTCTGCCTTTATGAAATGATCGAGCGCCGCATCGGCCTAGAATACAAACAGAAGGAAGAGTTCACGATCGGGGAGCTACGCGGGCTGCTGAACGTGCCGGCGGGCAAACTCGAACGCTTCGCCGACCTCAACAAATACTGCCTCAAGGTCGCGGTCGAGGAAATCAACAAGCTCTGCCCCTTCTATGTCGAGTTCGTGCCGATCAAGAAGGGCCGCAAGGTTGAGCGCGTCGCGCTCCACTGGTTCCCGAAAACGTCGAGCGGCAAGCGCGACGCACAGAACCTGATCGACCAGCACAGCATCGTGCGCCGCGCCAAGCTGCGCGGCGGCATTCCCGAGCTGCCGGTCCTGGTCGATTTCAGTGCGCCGGTCGAAAGGTGAGCCCCTACCCCAAAACTCACTTTTAAGCCCTGCGCTGGGATAAATAGCCCTCATGCGGATAGCAACCGTTCAATGCCCGGCCATCGCCGACGATGCAGCCAGCGCGTGCGAGGCCGTCGTTCAGCGCCTGCGCTGGGCCACGAAGGAGGCAATCGACCTTCTTGTTTTCCCCGAAGCGTTCCTGCTGGGGCATTCCTACGATCCTGAGACGATCCGTTCACGCGCCCACGAAGCATCCGGCGCTGCCTTGACCGAGCTGTGCCGGCGGGTCGCTGCGTTCCCGGTAACGCTGGTGGTCGGCGCCTTCGACGTGGCATCTCGGCATATCTTCAACAGCGCGTTCGTCATTGAGGAAGGTCAGATTGCCGGACGCTATGCCAAGGTCCATCCTAATGAGCCGGGGGTGACGGCCGGCAGCGACTTTCCCACGTTCGTCAGATCGGCGATCCGCTACGGCATCAACATCTGCAACGATGCGAACCATGCAGATCCTGCCGAGCAGATTGCCCGCCAGGGCGCCGAACTTATCCTCTACCCGCTCAACAATATGCTGCCACCTGTGACGGCCGAGCGCTGGCGGGAAAAGAGTCTGGCGAACCTTGTCGATCGCGCTCAACAGACCGGATGCTGGATCGCATCGTCCGACGTAACTGGCGCGTCCGAAGGTCTTCTAAGCTACGGATGCACTGCGATCGTGGCTCCAGATGGTCACGTCGTCGCGCGGGTGCCGGAGCTTAGTGGAGGCGCGGCAGTCTATGATGTACCGGAGCGGCAGCTTCGGGCCATAATATCCTGAACCTGATCCAGCCTCCACACCTTGGCGACTACGCGTATAGCCGTATACATATATACGGCTATACGCTCCGGGCGACACGCCCCCTGCCCTTCTTCACGAACAGATCGTCCAGCGCCTCGGCGAGAAGATTCTGCACCGTCGTCCCTTCCTCCGCCGCGAGGATGCGAAGCTGGGTGCTAACTTCGGGCGCGAAGTGTCCGCCGATCAGCTTCGTCCCCTGCCGTCCTCTTGACGCGGGCTTGGCGGAAGGAGCCGCGACCACTGGTCCCGGCGCTGCCGGCGTGTCGCCGCCAGCCTTCGCGCGATCGAGGACGGCTTGGAGTGCGTTCGGTTTCACCATCATGCCGCCCCCGTTTTTTCGTATAGGCGTATAGCCGTATACTCGTATAACATGTTGATCTCGGCTGCTGCTGGGCCGTTTGGCTCGAATTCCTGCACCGCCTGCCCTACTGCCTGTGCGCGGAAGAACGCCTTGCGGTTGCCGATCGTCACCGGGCAGACGGCCGCGCCTAGTTCCTCCACCGCCTTCATTGCGTCGCTCGTTTCCTGGCCCTGGGGCGGGACGAACGTCAGCACGACGGCGAAGGCGCGATCGAGCTGGCGCACCACGTCAAGCGTGTGCGTCATGCTCATGGTGTCGAACACGGCGGTCTTGGTCGGCACAAGGATGAAGTCGGCGTGGCGCGCCGCTTCATAGGCCACGTCGCGCGCGACGGCCGCGCCGTCGATCACCACAAGGTCGGTGCCGGCATCGGCGCAAGCCTTGAGCATCGCCGCCAGCCGTACCGGCTGGATCGAGGCGACCGCCGGCGTGTCGAGTTGGCGCACGTCCTTCCAGAACGATGCAGTCGCCTGCGGGTCCAAGTCGATGATCGCGACTTCCTTGCCGGCCTGCTCGGCCGCCACGGCAAGGCACGTCGCGAGCGTCGTCTTTCCGACGCCGCCCTTCTGCGACAGGATGGCGAGAACCTTCATATACGCTCCTACTAGTATAGGCTTATACCTGTATACGGAAATGCGATCGGTTGGGAAAGGGAGGTTTTACGGCTCCGGATCGTTTTCGTTATTCTCAAGAGAATCGTGCCGCATGGCGCCATGGCCCGCGGTCGGACAAAGCGGAGCACCGATCGTCTCCAGCCACTTCCGGGCGATCCGCACTGTATAGCCGCATCTCTCGAACTCACATTTGAGCAAACGTGTCGCCTGCTCTTTCGGCCGCGTCGTCTCGCCGCCGGTGTCTAGCCGGGCATAGGGAAGGGAGCCAGCTGTGGCCAGGATCGGCGCGACGGCAGCGAGAAAGGCGGCGCCGGGGGTGGTGGCGCGCATCGGTCCGACCAGGCCGAGCCCGATGGCGATCCGTTTAAATGCCTTTCCGTGCCCGGCAGAGATCCCGACCGCGGCGTGGACCAACTCGTGCGCGAGAATGGCGGCGATCTGCGCCGGCATCGCGTCGTCGCGTGCGCGAGGTCTGGCCGGATGAATATCTCAAAATGCCCGTCGCCGCTGCACCTGCTGTCCCAGCATTCGCCGATCGCTTTGCCCTTGGCGCCTCGGCTGGTGCAGCCGATCGCGACACGCACGCGCGAGGGTAGGGGGGTTCCCAGCGCCTCGAACGGTGGGGTCATGCCAATTGTACCCTGTTCAGCCAGCTCTCACGATTGTCCTGTTCCATATCCTGCTCACTTCAAATGGCCTCGGGCGATGGCCTCGGCCATCGGCCCTGCCTCGTGGCGAACAGCGGGGGGGTGAGGAGGCAGCGGGAATCTGCCGAGGTGCCCTGTGTGCATTATCAGGACACAGATTCACGGTAGGAATCTGTTGGCCTGAAAGCGCGCAGTGTCGAAAGCTAGCTGTGGCTAGCTCGCCAGCAGAAGCGCTGATTTGCAGCAGTTTTTTCCGGCTTCCTTCGCGAGGTACAGTGCGCGGTCGGCAGAGGTCAGCAAAGTCTGCGGCATTACGGCTGTTGCACCGTCACGGGCGAGAGCGGTAGCTACGCCGATGCTGACGGTAATTACCCCTCCTACCTCTACTCCTTGGGGGATTTGCAGCGCTTCGACAGCAGCTCTGATATGTTCAGCGACATCCATAGCATGATCACGGTTCGCCTCAGGTAGTACGACGGCCAGTTCCTCACCCCCGTATCTAGCGACCACATCTTTATCGCCGCTGGTTGCCGAAAGGAACGCCGTTGCCACGCTGCGGAGGCAATCGTCCCCCACCTGATGCCCATGAGCGTCGTTGAACTTTTTAAAGTGATCGATATCCGCAAGCAGCAGCGACAGCTGTGACTTGGCAACAAGCGTCCGCTTCCACTCTCCCGAAAGCGCCTCATCAAACGCCCGGCGATTGGCAAGACCGGTAAGGCCGTCCTTCATCGCCATGGCACGCAACTCATCTTCGAGAGCCTTGCGCTGAGATACGTCGCGCATGATGACGGCTCGGTCCCCCGGGGTCCCCGACTTCAGGTGCTCGACAACCCTTGAGGCTACTTCAACCCAGAGCAGGGAGCCATCGCCGCGAATGACGCGCACGGTGACCGTCGCATCATTCGAGCCGCCACCCATTACGACCCGGTTAGCTTCAACAAGAACTGGAAGATCTTCGTGGAATACGAACTCGAAGACAGGGTGTCCAATCACCT
Source organism: Sphingomonas sp. 10B4 (assembly GCF_035019905.1). Lineage (NCBI taxonomy): Bacteria > Pseudomonadati > Pseudomonadota > Alphaproteobacteria > Sphingomonadales > Sphingomonadaceae > Sphingomonas > Sphingomonas sp. 10B4. The sequence goes on from NZ_JASJVC010000095.1 coordinate 6,107, forward strand.
CAGACGGCGATCGGAGAAACAACCGGTCGGAGGAGCCAGAAATATAGCTGAAGGTCATGTCAGGCCCAACCAGGGCAATGACATCGCTGGAATGCTCCGCGATCAGCTGGAGAACGGCTGATGCCTTCGCATCGTCAGGTGCCCAAGGCTTCAAACCGCTACTCCCGACATACGCAACGCATCAAGACGTCAGAGCGGTTCGTAAGCCTTTCGCACCTAACGTGCGATGAAGATTGCGCCTTTCTCGGTCCAACCGACGGCTCTTTCAGACGTAATGAACTGATCGCGAGCAGGACGGTAGACAGGGGGCGGTGGAAGGAGTGCGTCATGATGCGGCCGTTGGGACCGAACGCTCATAAAGCGTGATCGCCTGAAGCGCCTCTCTATGCAAATTGTGAAAACTGCCGTGCTTGAATTTCGGCCAGCCCTGCCAATTCCTAAAACGCGATCCTTTTCGAGAAAGGCGGCAGCGCCGCAACATGTCGGCCAGCGCGACGGATCATCCATAAGCCGACCGGTCTATCCTCCCAATCCTGGCCGTTACCGAACCAACTTCCGCCCGACCATTCCTTTCATAAACGGCCGTTTTTGGCGTAATGGCGGCGCTGGCGCGCCTGTACGGGAAACGCCTTTCGCAAACCTCTTTCACCCGCTGGCCGAAAGGCAACGCTAATGCGAAAGCCTAGCCTACCGTGAATCTGTGTCTGGATAATGCACAGGGGCCGAGGTGGTGCGGGCGCAGCGGAGGAGCAACGGTCCGGCTGATTGCCGTTGCTGGGAGAGGGGGGCGGCGCCCCACTTTCCCTCTGATAAACTACATCGCCGGCATCGTCGACGTCCTCAAGCGGGCGCGCCCGCCCCGCGTGATCGTTACCCGTAGGGCGAGACGCCGATCGGCGGCTCAATCGGAGCGAAGATAGAGCGCGGCCCGGCACGGGCACGTCGACGCCCTTCTGTATACGTGTATACATGGGTTGGCGAGTCCTGGTCGGGAACGCGATCGGCGCGGCCAGCATCTTCCCGATTGGGATCAAAGACGGTCCGAAAACTCGGAGGCGATTGGGTGTAGGCGAGTTCCCCGCCGGAAGAATTCCGGGTAGCCGGCGTTTTTAGCTGTTACGCTCTGGTGAGGCCGCAATGCGCCGGCATAAAGCCATATCAGGCAACGAAACGGCGTATTTTGCGGCGTGGATCAGGTTTTCACCGCCCCGATTAGCCCCGGCACGCCAATGATGGTGATTGCCCGCCTGAGATTGCAGGCAAGTGCCGTCAGACTGAACTCGGCGCGAACCTTTTCCAGCCCGCGCATCAGGAACGCACCCTGGTTCATCGACTGCTTGATCGTGCCGAACGGATGCTCGACGGTCGACTTGCGAATGACGAGGATGTCGGGCCGCCTGCCGAGGCGCTCGGCCATACGCTCGATGATGGCCTCGTTTTCCCAGCAGTTGATGCGGCGCCAGCGCCCTGCGGTGCAACGAGCCTTGAGCTCGCACCCCGAGCACGCGGAAGGGTTGAAATACTGGATCGACACATGCCCACGAGTGACCGAGCGGTAGCGGATGTCGAGAACCTGGCCATCGGAGCAGTGGTACGCATCCGCTTGCGGGTCGTAGCGGAACCGCTCCTTGGGGAAGCGACCGTTGGCGATGGCGCTGCCGCGGTGCGGGCGGGGTATGTACGGCGTGATGCCGGCCGCCTCGCATGCCGCGATGTCCTCGCCCTTGTGGTAGCCCGTGTCCGCCACGGCATCGATGCGGTGAGCCCCAACAATTCCTTGGCTGCGCCGGCGGCGGGTGCCAGCAGGCCCATGTCGTTGCAGGCGTTCGTGACGTGCTGTTCGACAATCAGCTTGTGTTTGGCATCGACCGCCACTTGGGCATTGTAGCCGACCGTCACTTTGGAATGCGCGACCATCAGGCGGGCATCGGGATCGGTGAGTGAGATCTGCCCCTCGCCGCTCTCCTCCAGTTGACCCAGCAGTGCGGCACTGACCTGACGCTGCTCGCAGTTTGGCGATCTTCGTCGCCAGCCCATCGCTGCGGCCGGTGCCGGCGCCATCCTCGCCGCGGTCGATCTCGTCCAGCTCCGCCAGATAGCGCTCAGTCGCGCGTCCGTTGAGGCGAGCATCTGATGCGACGGCCTAGGAAGATCGCGACCGCTGATATTTAGCGGGGGCTGCACCTTCCCAATTGGGAACCCCGGCCCGGGGTCGCAGAGACGAGGGAAAGCCACATCACCTCGCCGGCAGGGCCATTTCTCAAAACCCGTTCCCAATTGAGCTTTCCCGAAACGGGCACACGGCGACGGAGTTATGGGAAATCGGTGATGTCGCGTATATCCTAAGTTTCGCGACAACGACTTTGGCGCTTAGTTTTCCTCGTGAATTGTTGTCGCAAATATCTGTTGCATATTAATATTGTTCTGATACAGTTTTGCGACATGCTGATTGGCTACGCCCGTGTGTCCACTGATGACCAAGATCTCCGGCTGCAACGCGCCGCGTTGAAGGACGTCGGATGCAAGCGGACGTTCGAGGAGAAGATCTCGGGCGCGAAGCGTGACCGGCCCGAGTTGGCCAAGATGATCGAGCAGCTGCGCGACGATGACACAGTGGTGGTGACGCGGCTCGACCGATTGGCACGCTCCACCCGCGACCTGCTCGACATTGCCGAGAAACTGAAAGAGGCCGGCGCCGGCCTGCGCTCTTTAGCCGAGCCTTGGGCGGATACGACTTCGCCGGCGGGCCGTATGGTGCTGACCGTGTTTGCCGGCATTGCCGAGTTCGAGCGCGAGCTGATCCACCAGCGCACCAGCAGCGGGCGAGTGGCGGCCAAAGCAAGGGGAGTCCGCTTCGGCCGCCCACCCAAGCTCACCCCTGATCAGATCGCGCTCGGCGAACGATTGGTGAGCGAGGGAACATCGGTGCGCGAAGCCGCCAAACTGCTAAAGTGCCACCATGCCACGCTCTACCGGGCGCTGACCGCTTCGGCGCCGAGATTGGGCGTCTGATGCCGATCCGTCCCGAACATGTGTTTCTGTATCCGATCGACTGGCCGCAGCTGTCGCAACTCGTGCGCTTCGTTAGGGCAAAGGGACGATGCGAGCATTGCGCGCGTCCTCATGGACAGAAGATATTTCACCTGGGCGACGGGCGCTGGTGGGACAGGGACCGGCTATGCTGGCGGAACGGCAGGGGCCGACGTGTGCGACGACCGGTCGAGAATATCCTCATCCAAGGCCGGTGGACGCCGGTGGTGTTGGCCTGCGCGCACCTCAACCACGATCCCAGCGACAGCGCGCTTCATCAGCTGGCGGCACTCTGTCAGCGCTGTCACATGATTTACGACGGCCCCGAACATCGTCGTCGGCGCTGGATGAACGCTCACTACCGGCGTGCCCTCGGCGACCTGTTTTATGGACCATATCCGATGCGGGGCGCCGACTGGATCACACCTACGCCGATCAGCATGCTCGACGACAGCCGGTCATTATACGCTCAGATTCGATAGGACCGCATTTCACACACGTCGCAGGTTACGCCTTGGCAAGCGCATAGTCCTGAACCAGCACCTTTTCCGGTACATGCCACGCCCCGGCAATCTTGCGGATCATGGGGAGTGTGAGGGCGCGATGACGCGCCAGTATCTCTGTCGCCCGTGACTGTCCGATCAGCGCGGCCAATTCAGCCCGCGTGTAGCCATTCATCTCCATTGCCGCCTCGATCGCGCGCACTGGATCAAGGGTCTCGATAGGCCAGCGACGGCTCTCATAAGTTTCGACCAACGTAGCAAGCACGTCGAGCCGATCGCCGGCATCGGTACCTTCTTCTGCTCCCCACAGCGCCTCGATCTCCCGTAGCGCTGCTTCATGGTCTTCGTCAGTTCGGACAGGACGAATGTTCATCGCACCACCTCCAATAGGCATTGTCAAAATAGGCTCACTGTCAGGGCATCGATCTTGTCGTACTCGGCATGCGTCCCAACGAACTTGATGAAGGCAATCGCCCTCTTCCAGTCGAACGCCACCACCATGCGATAGTCACCGCCTGCCACCTCGAACCGTACCCGCTCGCCGTTAAGCGACTTCGCTTTCGAAAAGTCGGCGACGACGTCCAGGGGGCTTTGCCAGGCAGCCGCCCCGGCGACCTCATGCCAGTGCCTCAAAGAAGCTTCCGTCATGGGGTGCTTCGACCAGAACGCGATCAGCTTGTTCCTGGCAATGATCCTCATATCCACCGACATAACACTTCCCATTACGGGAAACAACAGAACGCTCACATCGGAAAAATCTGGTACCGTATGGCCGAGCAAGACGTCGCGGGCACCTTCAAGGGCAAGTGCGCCAACACGGTGCGCCCGGTCCTTGAAGCATTCGCCAGTGTGGGGCTAGCCGGCCGGCTGAATGAGAGGTGGCTCGGCAAATTTGGACAGGCTGTTAAGTGGAGTTTCTGCCTGAAGGTGGCCAGCATGGCTGCCGAACA